>JAOBWQ010000002.1 GCA_025463425.1 Ilumatobacteraceae bacterium
CCGTCGCATACTTGACGATGCTCACGGCCGAACCAGCCGCGCCCATCCACACCGTGGGCAGGGCCAGGATCGCCGCGACGGGCAGCGAGCCAGAGGAACGGTCGAGGAGCACCGCGGTCACGACGCCGATCGCGGCGAACGGCACCAGTGCGACGGCCGGCACGATGAGGTGGCGGACGAGGAGATCGCCGCGCTTGTGCGGCAGCGAGGCCATCCGGTCGGGCTGGTCGATCTCCTGGGACAGCGGTTCGAGCGCCTCCATGCCGAGGAGGAACAGCAGCGCGCCGCTGAGCAGGAACATCGCCGTGGTGCCCTTGAACGCTGCCACCTGGCAGGCGGCCGCGCCGACGGCGAGCAACGCCATCCGCAGCATCCGCGACACGGGGAAGCGGAGCAGGCTGTGCCAGCCGCGGCGCCACACCACGGCCGAGCCGCCGTTGCGGCGCAGACGGATCCACGGCCGGCTGCGCGTGTTCTCTTGGCTGAGTTGACGCCGCAGGAGCACGACCGTACGGAGGTCCTGCATCGTGACGGCGAAGCGGAGCTGGGCGACGAGCCCGCTGCGCCGGGCCAGCGCGTCGAGCGACGTGCGGCGCAGCAACGACAGCCCGATCACGACGAGGACCGCGCTGACGGCGGGGCCGGCGAGATCGAACCAGCGCTGGCGCATGCCCCACAGAGCGAGGCTGCCGTAGGTGTTGCCGGGTCCGGCGATGTGCTTGACGATCGAGAACGTCTCCCACACGATCAGGAGCGCGCCGACCGCCGAGGCGGCCCAGCGCGGGAACGTGAAGGCGTGGGCCACGAGCGCCGCGCCGACGAACAGCATCGCGATGCCGAGTCCGAACGCAGCGCCGGAGAACACCCATGCCGCGTCGCTGCCGGGGAGCCGATGGCCGGCGAGCTGACCGGCGAGCGCGCCGACGAGGATGCCCAGCGACGCGCTGGAGCGAGCTCGCTGGAACGCCGGACGCAGCAGCGCCTTGCGCCGATCGACGGGCGACAGCAGCACGTGGCGGACGTCGGCTTCCTCGATCGCCAGCGGGCCGCCGCGGGAGCCGCTGCGCAGTCCACCGGCGAACGCGGCGACGGCCAGCATGCCGAGCACCGCCGGGCCGTAGTGGTAGATGTCGGCAACGGCCTTGGCGTCGACCTTGGAGTCCTTGATGAAGCTCGATGCCCAGAGCGCCGTGCCGCCGAAGCCGATCGCGACGAGATACACGCGATATGCGGCTTCGAACCAGTCCAGCTCCTGCATCCGGTTCTTGCGCCGCGCCTTGCGCAGATCGGCCAGGGGGCTGCCCAGCAGCGCGGGAGAAGCTGATTCCATGCGGGAGCGACGCTACCGCCCAGGCCCGAGTTCTACCTCGCGGTCCGGGTCTGCCGACCAGCCGCTGAAGCTGGCAACGTACAGTCGCGCCGGCGGCAGGCCGGCTTGCTCCATCGCGAGGATGTTCATGCAGGCGGACACACCGCTGCCGCAGTAGGTGATGACGCTGTCGCTGGCGCTGACCCCGAGCGCGTTGAACCGCTCGCGCAGCTCGGCGGCCGGGCGGAAGCGTTGTGTCTCCGGATCGATGTTGTCGGCCCACGGCGCCGACGATGCGCCGGGGACGTGCCCGGGCCTCGGGTCGATCTGGGTGACCTCGCCGGTGAACCGCGCGTGGGCCCGAGCGTCCAGGACCAGTCCGTGCTCGGAGGACGCGACGGCGATGACCTCTTCGGCATCGGCGAGGCGATCGAGCGGCCACTCGCACGGCGTGAAGTCGAGGTGCTCGGGGATGACGCCGGGACCCTGCATCAGCTCGCCCTGCCACAACCCGATGCCGCCGTCGAGCACGGCGGCGTTGCGCCCGATCATCCGCAGCATCACCACGAGCCGGCCCGCTGTCATCCCGCCGGTGTCGTCGTAGGCGATGACGGTCGAATCGTCGCCGATGCCGAGGCTGCCCATCGCGGCGGCGAACGCGTCGGGTTCGGGGAAGGGATGGCGACCCGCGTCGGGTGATTTGAGCGGCGTCGAGAGGTCGTGCTCCAGGTCGACGAACACCGCGCCGGGCAGGTGACCGGATTCGTAGGCGGCACGCGCGTCGCGCCCGTCGAGGTACCAGCGGACATCGGCGATCACCGCATCGGGGTGGTCGGCCAGATCGTCGATCGAGACGATGGGGGGCATGGTCGTCATGGTGGATCTCCTGGCTGTCTGGATGCCCACGGTACCGGCCGGGCATACAGTGCCCATCATGCTTGCGGTGAGCGCGTCTCAGTTGCTGGCCGCTCGCGATCAGATGGCGCTGTCGCTCGGGTTCCACATCGTCCTCTCGTGCTTCGGCGTGGCGTTCCCGACGCTGATCTACATCGTCCACCGGCGCGGGTTGCGCGGTGACGCGGACGCACTGCTGCTCGCCAAGCGCTGGTCGAAGGTGGCCGCAGTGCTGTTCGCCGTCGGTGCGGTCTCGGGCACCGTGCTGAGCTTCGAGATGGGTCTGCTCTGGCCGGGGCTGATGTCGCGCTTCGGCGATGTGGTCGGCTTGCCGTTCGCATTGGAAGGGATCGCCTTCTTCGTCGAAGCGATCTTCCTCGGCATCTACCTCTACGGCTGGAACAAGCTGCCGCCGAAGGTGCACCTGCGCACGCTCGTACCGATGATGGCGGCCGGGGTGGTCGGCACGTTCTGTGTCGTCGCGGTCAACGCGTGGATGAACTCGCCCTCGGGGTTCCACCTCGTCACGGCTGCGGACGGAACCCAGCGGATCACCGACGTGCAGCCGCTGACGGCGATGTTCAACAACGCGGTGTGGACCGAGTTCCTGCACATGTTCGTTGCCGCGTACATGGTGGTCGGCTTCCTGGCCGCAGCGGTCTACGCCAGCGGGATGTTGAAGGGGCGACGGGACCGCGTCCACCGCCTCGGGTTCACGGTCGCGTTCGCTGTCGCGTCCGTCGGCGCCCTCGTCCAGCCGCTCATCGGGCACATCGCCGGGATGCGTCTGGCCGAGCACCAGCCCGTCAAGTTGGCGGCGATGGAACTGGCCACCACCACCGAGAAGAACGCACCACTGCGGATCGGCGGGATCCTGATCGACGGCACGGTGCGCGCGGTGATCGAGATCCCGGGCATCTCGTCGCTCCTGGCCAGGGGATGGTTCGACCGACCTGTCCCCGGGCTCGACCAGGTGCCGAAGGCCGACCAGCCACCCGCCAACGTCGTCCACAACTCGTTTCAGATCATGGTCGGCATCGGGACGGCGCTGCTGCTGTTCGCGGTGTTCTTCTGGTGGCGGCGCCGGCGCAACCGCGGCACCGATCGTGACCTGTTGACCAGTCGTCGGTTCCTGCGCCTCGCCGTCATCGCCGGGCCGCTGGCGGTGATCGCACTCGAGTCCGGGTGGACCACCACCGAGGTCGGCCGGCAACCGTGGATCGTCCAGGGCGTGCTGCGTGTCAAGGACGCGGTGACCCCCAACGGAGGGATCTGGTTCAGCTTCACCGTCATCGCGATCGTCTACGCCGGTCTCGCGACGATCACTTCTCGCGTGCTCCGCTCGATGAGCCGGCGCTGGCGGGAGAACGGTGAGGTCGACCTGCCGACTCCGTACGGTCCGCCGTCGGACGACCCGAACCCGTCGGGCCGGGCGGCGGGCCGGCGCGGGGTGCACGCGTGAGCCTCGCGGCGCTGTGCGCGGCGTTGATGTTCTTCGGGGTCGTCGCCTATGCGATCTTCGCCGGGGCCGACTTCGGCAGCGGCGTGTGGGATCTCCTCGCCGGCGATGCCGAGACGGGTGGGGCGCGTCGCCACCAGATCGACCGCAGCATCGGCCCGGTGTGGGAAGCCAACCACGTCTGGTTGATCTATGTCCTCGTGTTCATGTGGACTGCGTTCCCGCGGGCCTTCGCGGCGATGATCACGACGTTGTTCGTGCCGTGGCTGTTCGTCGGACTCGGCATCGTCCTGCGCGGCTCCGGGTTCGCGTTCCGCAAGTTCGCCGAAACGCTCCGCCAGGCGCGGTTCTACGGCGCGGCGTTCGCGGCATCGTCGGTGATCACCCCGTTCTTCCTCGGGATGATCGCCGGGGCGATCGCCAGTGGGCGGGTGCACCTGCTCGACGGGCGGCATCCGGATCTGCTGACGAGCTGGACCGGCCCGACCTCGTGGGTGGGCGGGGTGCTGGCCGTGCTGACGTGCTCGTTCCTCGCCGCGACCTTCCTCGCCGCCGACTCCCACCGCGCCGGTGATCAGGAGATGGCGAACTACTTCGGTCGTCGGGCGCTGGTATCCGGCGTGCTGTCGGGCGCAGTCGCGATGATCGCAATCGCGCCGATCGAATCGGATGCCCACACCCTGGCCGACGGGTTGCAGGGCAAGGCCGCGCCGTTCGTCGCCATCTCCGCGGTCGCCGGGCTGTTCGCGCTCTGGCGGTTGCGCGCGCAGCGCTACGCCCGGGCGCGGGTCGGCGCGGTCATCGCCGTCGCTGCCGTGGTGATCGGTTGGGGCGTCGCCCAGTATCCCGACGTCCTCGTCGACCACGCCGAGATCGGCGACGTGGCCGGGGCGCGCTCGACGCTGTACGGCTTGCTCATCGTGTTCGCGATCGCCGCCGTCACGGCAGTCCCGGCGATGGTCTGGCTGTTCGTGCTGGTCAACCGCCGTGACTGGGCCGACGACGCCCATCGGGCGCCGTCGGCCGGCTGATCACGAGGTGGTGCTGGTCGGATCAGGTCAGGCGAAGAGCGACCCGGACGGCCGATCGGCGCGAGGTGACCAGTAGACGTTCTTGGCCGTGTAGCGCCAGCCCATCCGGATCGCGACCACGAAGCCCCAGATCGGGATGAGGTACATGAGGACGTCGCGCTTGCGATACCCGGTCTTGGAGAGCGCGATCATGCCCCAGATCAACCCGACGAGCGGGATGATGTTCATCACCAACCCGATCAGGATAAATCGGATGAAGTGCATGAACCAGCCGTCCGGCTTCATGGTTGTCGATGCTGTTGCCATGGTTGTGTGAGCCTTCCCCTGCTCGAACGAGACGCGACCGGTTGTTCGGCCGCCCCCGGATTGCGCCGGAATTGTCGCGCACTGGATGCCCAATGTCACTGATGAGGGTCACGTCAGCTGTCGAGCGACCAGCCGAGTGCTTCGGCGGCGGTGAGCACCGCGCGCAGCGGCCATCCGAGTGATCGCGCGACGGCAACCGCATCGTCGTTCTCGACCTTGACCCGTCCGGCGGCCAGCTTGACCCGAACCGGATGGCCGTCGATGTCGACGATCCCCTCGCGCCGCTGCTGCGGCCACCGTTCGATCGTCGTTCCGCGCACGCCGAGCGAACCGGTCTCGGCGATCAACACGCCGGCGATCGTCGCGGCGAGTGCCGGGTCGCAGAGCACGTGCACCGTGTGTGCCGGACGCCCCTTCTTCATCACGATCGGTGTGGCCCACGCGTCGTGCGCGCCGGCGTCGAGCAGCACAGCGATGGTGTGCGCGATCACCTCGCCGGTGACGTCGTCGACGTTGACCTCCAGCTGGCGCACGGGCTGGCCTGCGGCCGCCATCGCCGACGGAGCGTCGGCGTCGCCGATCACGACCTGGACGACGTTCGGTCGGCCGGGGATGTCGGCCGTGCCGGCCCCGTAACCGATCGCACCGACGCGCATTGCCGGCAACGGGCCGAAGTCCTCGGCCAGCGTCGTCATCAGCGCGACGCCGGTGGGTGTGGCGATCTCCTTGCGGGTGTCGATGCCGAAGGCCGGCGCGTTGCGGCGCGCCAGGAGGCCGGCGACCGCAGGTGCCGGAGTGGGGAGCTCGCCGTGCGCCGCGTGGACCGTGCCGCGGCTGACCGCGATCGGGCTGCACACGATCCGGTCGATGCCGAGCACCTCCAGCGCGGCGCACGTGCCGACGATGTCGACGATCGCGTCGACCGACCCGACCTCGTGGAACTCGACGTCGAGCGGCGGCATGCGGTGCATCGCGCCTTCGATCTCGGCCAGTGCGTCGAAGGTGGCCAGGGCGCGCTCACGTACTCGCTGTGGCAGCTCAGCAGCCAGGATCAGCTCGCGGATGATGCGGTACGGCCGGTGCCCGTGGGCGTTCGAGTGATCGTCGTGGTCATGGTCGTGCGAGTGGTCGTCGTGGTCATGGTCGTGCGAGTGCTCGTGGTCGTGGTCGTTGCGATCGTCGACGACCACGACGGCATGGGTGGCGGCGATCCCGCAGCGCATCACCCGCTCGAACGTGAGCGCGTAGCCGTCGAGCCCGAGCGCGCCGACGATCTCCATCACGGCCACCGGATCGGCCCCGGCGTCGACCAACGCGCCCATGCTCATGTCGCCCGCCGTACCGGCGAAGCAGTGGAACCAGGCTGTCTTCATCGGGCTGTCCTCACTGGGCCATCCGCGCGATCGCGCACGCCGCACCGAAGCCGTTGTCGATGCCGACCACGGTGATCCCGCTGGCACACGCGGCGTGCATCGCCAGCAGGGCCGTGACGCCCTCCATGCCACTGCCGTAGCCGACGCTGGTCGGCACGGCCACGACCGGCGCCGCGGTGAGGCCGCCGATCACGCTGGCCAGCGCGCCTTCCATCCCGGCGATCACGACGACCGCGTCGGCCTTGGTGACATCGTCGAGCCGGGCCAGCAGGCGGTGCAGTCCGGCCACGCCGACATCGCTGATCTGATCAGCGGCGAAGCCATGCGCGGACAGGGTCAGCACGCACTCGTCGACCACCGGTTGGTCGGCGGTGCCGGCCGACAGCACCAGCACCTTCGAGAACCGCCATGCCCGTGGCCGGCGCCAGAGCGCCGCAGCACCCGACTGCTCGGGCTCGCCGTGGGCGAGGGCTGCCGCCTCGACCTGCTCGGCCGACGCTCGGGTCAGGAGCACCGGGTCCGTGCCATGAGCCAGCAGCTCGCCGACGATCCGCACCACCTGCTCGGGCGATTTGCCCGGCCCGTAGATGGCCTCGGGCATGCCCTGGCGGAGCGAGCGGTGGTGATCGACGAGCGCAACGCCGACATCGGCGAAGGGCAACCGGCGCAGCGTCGCGACTGCGTCGTCGGGGCTCAACGAGCCGTCGCGCACGTCGTCGAGCAACTGACGGATGTCGGCCTCGTTCACGGCGAGCATGCTACGGCCCGTGCCTCCTCGCCGGACCGGCCGTCGACACCCGATCGCCGCCATCCAATGGTCGCCGTCCAATTGTCGAGGGTCGTGAGCACGTCGTGCCGTAGCCTCACGGGATGGCTACCTCCTCGGATGACACGTTGCGGATCGGCTTCTTCGGGCCCTTCGGCACGTTCACCGAGCAGGCGCTGCAGACCCAGGCCGACCTCGTCGGCGGTCAGCTCGTGGCCTATCGCACGGTTCCCGACGTGCTCGATGCCGTCGACGCCGACGAGGTCGACCTCGGCTTCGTGCCGATCGAGAACTCGATCGAGGGCACGGTCAACTTCACCCAGGACGCACTCGCCTTCGATCACGATCTGCTGATCCAGCGCGAGGTCGTGCTCGACATCGAGCACTGCCTGTTGGCCGCCGCGGGAACGCTCCTCGACGATGTCACCACCGTCGTGTCGATCCCGGTCGCGATCGCGCAGTGCCATCAGTACCTACGCAAGCGGCTGCCGAACGTCGAGTTCCAGTCGGCGACCAGCACGGCCGAAGCTGCGCGGATCCTCGCCGAGCACCCCCAGCCGGGCTTCGCCGTCATCGCGCCGCGGGTGGCCGGTGCCCTCTACGGGCTCGAGGTGATCGACGCCGGCATCGCCGACAGCGAGGGCAACCAGACCCGGTTCGTGCTCGTCGGCAAGGGCCGCGTGCCGGCACCGACCGGCCACGACCGCACGGCGATCGTCGTCTACCAGCGCGCCGACGCGCCCGGCAGCCTGATCAGCATCCTCCAGGAGTTCGCTGCGCGTCGGATCAACCTCAGCAACCTGCTCAGCCGGCCGACCAAACGGGGTGGGCTCGGCGACTACTGCTTCATCCTCTACGCCGATGGCCACATCGCCGACGAGCTGCTGGCCGACGCGCTGCGCTCGTTGCACGCCAAGCAGGGTGGCGTGAAGTTCCTCGGCTCGTATCCGGCCGCAGGCGAGCACGCCCACTCCGCTCGCGAGCACGCCGACGCGCGGTGGCGCGATGCGGAGGACTGGATCGACGCGCTCCGAGGGTCGATCGACTGATCTCGCCTGATCCACCCGGTGTTCTCACCACCCTCTTACGCTCGGCGTCTAGACCTGAGGGACAGAGGGGATCGAACTGGGGCGAGATGAGCAACGGCTGGCGAATCGTGGTTGCCGAGGACGAGCGCGCCGTGCGCGAGTCGCTGACCCGCGCCCTCACCCTCGAGGGCTACAACGTGACGGCTGTGTCCGACGGTGCGCAGGCACTCGCAGCGCTGCGCGCCGAACCGGCCGATGTGGTGGTGCTCGACGTGATGATGCCGGTCGTCGACGGGCTGACGGCCTGCCGGGTGCTGCGCAGTGAGAAGAACCGGGTGCCGATCCTGATGGTGACCGCGCGCACCGAGACGTCCGATCGCGTCGCCGGGCTCGACGCCGGCGCCGACGACTACCTGCCCAAGCCGTTCGCGCTCGACGAGCTCCTCGCCCGTCTGCGCGCCCTGCTGCGTCGGTCCCAGCCGGACGAGGCCAGCGAGCCGTCGAGCATCTCGGTCGGCGACCTGCGCCTGGATGCAGCGGCCCGCCGGGTGTGGATCGGCGGCGACGAAGTCGATCTCTCCAAGACGGAGTTCGACCTGCTCGAGCTGCTGGTCCGCAACAGCGGGATCGTGCTCGACCAGACCACCATCTACGAGCGGATCTGGGGATACGACTTCGGTCCCGACTCGAAGAACCTCGCCGTCTACATCGGCTACCTCCGTCGCAAGATCGACACTGAAGGTCGCTCACCGCTGATCCACACCGTGCGCGGCGTGGGCTACACCGTGCGCACCAAGTGAACGGTGGATCGTGAGCACGTCGTGAGCCTCCGGGCCAAGCTCGCCCTGGTGCTGGCGTCGCTCGCCGCGCTCGCCGCGATGAGCGTCGGTTGGCTCAGCTACGACGCGACGAGCGACCGGATGCTGTCCGAGATCGACAACACCCTCCGCAACGCGAACGACGCGCGCGGCAACCGCCTGCCCGGCGAGGGCGCCTTCCCCGTGGTGCCCGGCGGTGGTGGTGGCGGTGGCGCGACACCGACGACGATCGCCGGCACGGTGGCCGGCAACCCGCCGGAGACACCGAACGGTGACACGTTCCGGCCGTTCGGCATCGAGCAGTTCGTCACCCAGATCCTCGGACGCGACGGCAAGCGGGTTCGCGGCACCGTCGACGTGTCGTTCCAGCCCGACGCCGACGAGGTCCAGATCGCGGCCGCGGGCAAGGGCAACGTGCTGCGCACCGTTACCGCGTCCGACGGGCACGAGTACCGCGTCTACAGCCGGGCCAACAACCTGGTCACGTTCCAGCTGGGACGCGACCTGTCCGAGATGGAACGAGTTCTCGACGATCTCCGCACGCGCATCCTGCTCGTCGGCAGCATCGCGGTCGGCCTCGCTGCGGTGGCCGGATGGCTGTTCGCGCGCGGCCTGACGAAGTCGCTGCGCAAGCTCACCGACGCGGCCGGCGAGGTGTCCACCACGGGTCGGCTCGACATCGACGTGACCGCGAACGGACGCGACGAGGTGGGTCGACTGGGTACAGCGTTCGCCTCGATGCTCGGCGCGCTCTCACGCTCGCGGGAGGAGCAGCAGCGGCTGGTACAGGACGCGGGTCACGAGCTGCGCACGCCCCTGACCAGCCTGCGCACCAACGTCGACGTGCTCCGCCGGCACACCGATCTGCCGAGCGACATGCGGTCGAAGGTGCTCGACGATCTCGACACCGAGGTCGCCGAGCTGTCGGCGTTGGTCGAAGAGGTCGTCGCGGTCGGGTCGGGCCGAACGAGCGACGAGGTCTCGCGCGCGATGCCACTCGCCGATGCGGTGCGCGCGGCCGCCGAACGCGTCGGGCGGCGCACCGGTCGGACGATCACCGTCGACGCCGACGACTCGGTGGTGGTGGCGCAGCGACTGCTGCTCGAACGAGCGATCACCAACCTGCTCGACAACGCGGCGAAGTTCGACCCCACCGATCTCGCGATCGAGGTCTCCGCGCGCGGCGGCCGGGTCGCCGTTCGCGATCACGGGCCCGGCATCGCGCCGGCCGACCTCGACCACGTCTTCGATCGCTTCTTCCGCTCCATCGCCGCCCGTTCGCAGCCGGGTTCGGGGCTCGGGTTGTCGATCGTCACGGAGGTCGCCGGTGCGCACGGTGGATCGACGTTCGCCGACAACGATCCCGGTGGAGGCGCCGTGGTCGGCTTCGTCCTCCCCGTTGTCAGCGCCTGAGCGGACGGGAGGACAGGTTCAGGTCAGGGAGCCGGCGCCGGCGGGTGGGCCAGCGCGAAGGCGTTCGCGGTGGCCAGCGCAGCCTTGGCGGCCTCGGCCCTCGCGGTGCTGTCGGTGCCTCCGAAGTTCGGGCTGAGCCCGATGATCGCGGCCGTGGTCGCGCCGGTGGCGCTGACGAGTGCCTGATCGGCGTTGAGCACCTGGCTGCTGGCCGGGTCGCCGGTGATGATCAGGCTGGAGAGGTAGCTGCCGGTGCCCGAGGTGACGAGCGAGCACAGTGCCGCGAGCGGCGTGTCGGTGGTGCCCGGGAAGGCAGTCTGGTTCTGCTGGGCGATCGCGGTCGAGAGACCGTTGGCGATGGTCGACAGGTAGGCGCTGTCGGTCACCGCGGCATCGACCGTGCCGGCGACGTCGCCGGCCTGATCGGCTTCGATCATCGTCAGCATGTGCCCGACGTGGGTGCTGAGCAGATCCTGCACGGCGGTGACCGGGAGGATGCCGCCGGTCGCGGTGGAGAAGAACGAGCCGGAGTCGTGGGCGTAGTCGACGAGCTCGGCACGCGCATCGGCGGCGGCCTTCTTGTCGTCCTGGCCGATGGCCACGGCGTAGTCGACGAGGAACTGGGTGTGCTGGGCCCACTGCTGGTTGAACGCTCGAGCGGCGACGGGCCCGTACGCGAGGCCGACGGTGGCGGTGAGGTCAGCGGTGTTCTGGGTCAGCTGGTCGATCCAGACCTGCACCTCGGCGCGGTCGGCACGCGCGGCACGCATGACCTCGACGAGGGTGAGGCCGTGCCACGCGAGCTGCTGGTCGAGGAGGTTGCGGAGCTGCTCAGCGGTCACCACCTGCCCCCGGTTCGGGTCCACCGGGGCGATGCCCTGCGCGGGATCCACGTTGAGGTCGTAGACGTGGGGAACGCTGAACGGCGCAGTCTTCGCCGCGTCGGAGCTGCATGCGGCCATGGACGCGATCAGCCCGACGATCAGCCCACCGCCGATGGCGGCGCGGGTCGACCGAGAGTGGCGGCGGGGGCTCACGACGAGGCTCCGGACAGCTGCGGCGTGCCGGTGAGCACCGGCGTCCCGCTCAGCATGGGCGTCCCGGTGATCTCGGCGGTTGCAGTGGGCTCAGCGGGTGTCGGCGTGTTCCGAGTGGCGGCGTACCAGCGGCCGATCCTGCCGCCGAGCTGCTCGGCGGGCATCGGACGGGCGATCAGGTAGCCCTGCGCGTCGTCACAACCGAGGCGGTGGAGCTCAGCGAGCGTCGCTTCGTCCTCGACGCCTTCGGCGACAACCTGCAGACCGAGCTGGCGGGCGAGGTCGATCGTGCACCGCACCACGGCTGCCGAGCGAGCATCGGTGAGCAGATCGAACACGAACGACTGATCGATCTTGAGCACGTCGATCGGCAGGTTGGTGAGGTAGCCGATGGAGGCGTAGCCGGTGCCGAAGTCGTCCACCGAGAGAGTGACGCCCATCTTGCGCAGCTCGACGAGAGCCTCGTTGGCGCGCTGGTGGTCGTCGAGCAGCGCGCTCTCGGTGAGCTCCAGCTCCAGTGCGGTCGCCGGCAGGCCGTAACGAGCCAGCGTGACTCGAACGTTGTCGACCAGGCTGACGTCGCCCAGGGTGCGTGCCGAGAGGTTGACCGCGACCGAGACGTCGATGCCTGCACGACGCCATGCCGCGCACTGTGCCAGGGACAGGTCGAGCACGTGCCAGGTGAGCGGGCCGATCAGCTCGGTGTTCTCGATCAGCGGCAGGAAGTCGTTCGGCGGCACCATGCCGCGCTCGGGGTGGTACCAGCGCACGAGGGCCTCGACGCTGCGGATCTCGCACGACTCGATGTGCAGCTTCGGTTGGTAGACCATCCCGATCTGGCCGGACTCGATCGCGCCGCGGAGCTCGACGGCCAGGCCGAGCCGCTCCGGGCTGTAGTGGTCGAACTCGGCGGAGTACATCCGGCGAGTGGTGCCGCTGCGCTTGGCGACGTACATGGCGACGTCGGCGTGCTGCAGGAGCGTGCTGCAGTCGGCACCGTCGAACGGCGAGACGGCCAGTCCGAGGCTGCCGCGAACACCGACCTGGATGCCCTGGACCTCGACGGGCGCTTCGAGCAGTTGCTCGATCCGGTCGCACAGCAGCAACGCGCCGTGACCGTCGTCGACATCGGTGCTGACGACCACGAACTCGTCGCCGCCGAGCCGCGACACGCAGGCGGCATCGAGCTGAGCCAGCCGCTTGGCGACCTCGACGAGCACGTCGTCACCACTCTGGTGGCCGAGCGTGTCGTTGATCTCCTTGAACCTGTCGAGGTCGAACAGGGCGAGCGCGACGTGCCCGCCGCCCTGTTTGCGCTCCTCGAGGAGCGTCTCGACGGTGGCTTCGAGCAGACGTCGGTTGGCGAGACCGGTGAGCGCGTCGTGCGTCGCCAGGAACTCGTTGTCGCGGGCCTGGCGGCGCAAGCGGCGCGATGCGCCGGCGACGAGGCGGAAGAGGATGAGGTAGATCACCAACAGCCCGACGGCCAGCGCGAGGTAGAGCTGGCGGGTGTCGTGGGCGATCGTGGCGGCGATCGGCGCGTACGGCATGTACAGCTCGAAGGCGCCCACGACGGTGCCGGTCGGTTCGCTCGTGAACTGCCCGTCGGGACCGATGCGGAGCGGCACGTAGACGGACAGCAGCCTGCCGAACGCACGCTCTTCGAGCTCCTCGGCCGATTTGAGATCGCTGACCTCGGACACGGTCTTGCCATCGAACGCCGCGTCGAGCTGGTCCTCGCCCGCGAACCATCGGCCGATCAACCTCGGGTTGTCGCTGTAGACGATCCAGTGCTGGAGGTTCCAGATCTTCAGGCGGACGATGCCGTTGGCCGAGATGCTCGAATGCAACGACATGTCGAGTGCCGCCAGCTTGTCAGCAGAGAGCGGAACGAAGTCCTGTTGCAGGTCGGCCGGCGACAGCAGCGGTTGGATGCCGGCCGTGGAGATCAGCTGGGCGCTGTGCACGGCCTCGCCCAGGATCCGCTCGCGCGCGTTCTGCTGGAGACGGTTGCCCAATGCCACGCCGACGGCGGCCAGCGAGACGAAGCTGAGCAGGCCGAACTGCACGAGCAGGCTCGGCCGCAGGCTGCGGCGCTTCTTCTTGGGCATGATGATGTCATCGGCGCGCCAAACGCAGCGCGTGAGCAAATTGACGGGGTTGCGTGCGAAAATTTGTGCGCATCGAATGCCATCTGACATGCACCGTCCCGAGCGAGCTCGATTGCGTTCGCTGTTGCCGGCTCGGAGGCACCGGCGTCCTTAACGAACTCTCACCTTGCTGTGGTCGCGTTCATACGTTCTTCGGCGATGCTGTGCGATACGGCCGGACAGGGGCACGGGCCAAGGCCGCTCACGCGGCACCGACAAGGGAGACATCTGCATGAAGCGACAGAGCAAGTTGGCGGCGGCCGGGATCACCGGGGCGATGCTGATCGGAGCCGGGGCCGGGGTGGTCCTGAACCTTCCTTCCGGTGCCGGCGCGACGGGCGCATCGACGGCCACCAGCGTCGCGACCAGCGACTCCACCACCCCGACCACCGACGCGACACCGTCCACGGATGCGGCCACACCCGACACGACGGGCACCGACCAGGGCGGACGCCCGGGTCGTGGTCCTCGCGGCGCGCTGCTGAAGACCGAGCTCGACGCGCTGGTCACAAACGGCACCATCACCCAGGCCCAGGAGGACGCCATCCTCGCCGGCATCGAGGCTGCACGCCCGACGCCGCCGACGGCCGACCAATCCGGGTCGCCTGCCAACCCGTCCGGCGACGGTGACGGAGCCGGTGGACCCGACTTCGGTGGCCGCCACGGCGGTATGGGTGGCCGCGGGCCGGGCTTCGGCGGCGGGCGCGGAGGGTTCGGGGGCGGCTTCGGCCTCGCCGAGGGCCTCGACGCTGCGGCGACGGCACTCGGTGTGACCTCGGACGAGCTGAAGACCGACCTCGAGGCCGGCAAGACGATCGCCGACATCGCCAAGGACAAGGGCGTCGATGTCCAAAAGGTGATCGACGCCATCGTCGCCGTCGAGACCACCGAGCTGACCAAGCTGGTCACCGACGCGGTCAACGGCGTCCGGCCGAGCCCGCCGGCGGGTGCTCCCGACAGCAGCGTCCCCGACACGGGCGACACGACCACCACCACCGGCTGAGGATCACGCCACCGACGGGCGCCGGCAACGGCAGCCAGCGGCGGCGGCAACGACGTAGATCCGGACCCGGGTGCCGCGCGGCACCCGGGTCCCTCGCGTCAGGAGTGATCCGGGGCCGATCTCGCGCCGAACAATCGGTGTGGCACTGAGCCTGTCGACCAACACTGCGCAGCGGCGTGCCGTCACCGTCCCGGTGATCGTCGCGCTCGCGGTCGGGCTGACCGTCACGATCCCGGTCTGGCTCGTCGTTGCGGTGATCGCCGACGGGGCGCGACTGCGCTTCCGCTTCCCGCTGGCCCGCCTCCTCGCGTTCGGGGTGTGCTGGTCGTGGCTGGAGCTGGCCGGCGTCTCCGCCGCGGTCGGGTTGTGGATCACCGGACAGCGGCACAACGTGCGCGCTCACTATGCGCTCCAACGGTGGTGGGCCGCGCACCTGCTCGGCGCGCTCGGCCGTACCTGTGGCATCACCGTCACGGCCGAGAACGCCCAGGACCTCGCTCCCGGGCCGGCGTTGCTGTTCGTCCGTCACGCCAGCCTGGCCGACTCATTGGTGTCGGCCCACGTGATCGTCAACCTGGCCGGGATGAACCCGCGGTTCGTGCTCAAGCGCGAGTTGCTCGCCGACCCGTGCCTCGACATCGTCGGACAGCGGGTGCCGAACCACTTCCTCGACCGTGACGCGAACGACTCCGCACCCGAGCTGGCCGCGCTGCGCGCCCTGGTCGGCGACATGGGGCCGCGCGACATCGGCGTGATCTTCCCGGAGGGTACGCGCGCCAACCCCGCCAAGCGACTCAGTGCGCTCGCGAGGATCGCTGACCGCGATCCTGCCCGCGCCGAGCGAATGAGTGCGCTCCGACAGCTCCTCCCGCCCCGACCGAGCGGCGCGCGGGCGATGGTCGACGGTGCCCCGGACGCCGACGTGGTCCTGGCCTGGCACATCGGGTTCGAGGGGCTCGACACCTTCGGCGGCATCCTGCGCGCGCTGAACCGCGGTGTGGACCCGATCTGCTTCGTCGCCCGGCGTGTCCCGGCGGCGGACGTGCCGCGCGATGATGCGTTCGCTGGCTGGCTCGATGAACAATGGTTGCGCATGGACGCCGAAGTGGACCTGGCCCTGGCCGCTCGGCGCAAGGGGGGTTGAGCATGGGACACGCAATGTTCGCGGCTGCGATCGCGATCGCCGCGCTGATGATCGTCACCTGGGTGATCAGCTTGGTGCTGAAGAACGCCTCGATCGTCGACATCGTCTGGGGGCTCGGCTTCGTGCTCGTCGCCTGGACGGTGCGGCTGAGCACTGATCAAGGCGACTCGAAGCGTCAGTGGCTGCTCGTGGCGATGACGACGATCTGGGGTCTGCGTCTGGCCGTCCACCTCTTCGTCCGCAACCACGGCGCCGGTGAGGACTACCGCTATCGAGCGATGCGCAAGCACTACGGCCCGCGCTTCGGGCTGATCAGCCTCGGCACCGTGTTCGCACTCCAGGGCGCGTTGATGTTCGTCGTCTCACTGCCCGTGCAACTCGGTCAAGCCGACCCGACACCGAGGATCGGTGTGATCGCCATCGTCGGTGTGGTCCTCTGGCTGATCGGCATGTTCTTCGAGACCGTCGGCGACCTCCAGCTCACTGCCTTCAAGCGCGATCCGGCGAACAAGGGCAAGGTCATGAACATCGGCCTGTGGCGCTACACCCGTCATCCCAACTACTTCGGCGACGCGTGCGTGTGGTGGGGCATCGGGCTCGTCGCCGCCGAGACCGGTGCCGGCGCGTGGGGCCTGATCGGCTCGGCACTGATGACCTTCCTGCTGCGTCGGGTCTCCGGCGTGACGCTGCTCGAGAAGTCGCTCGTCAAACGCCGTGAGGGCTACGCCGAGTACGTGGCCACGACGAGCCCCTTCGTCCCCCGCCGTCCGAAGCGCTCCTGACCGTCCCTTCGTCACGTCGTGGGCCGGAGAGGCCGTCAGCGGCCTTCGACCTCGATGCCGTGGGCGTCGAAGGCATCCAGCAACGGCTTCAGCGACTTCGCACGTGCCGACCACGAGCCGGCGCTGGCGGCGAGCAACATGAACGAGGTGGAGCCGGTGACGACCCGGGTCTGCGCGCCACCACCGAAGTACTGGTGGCTCTTGAACTTGAGGACGACCTTGTCGACCTGTGCCCACGGCAGGCGGCGGGTGCGCACGAAGCCGACCACGATCAGTTGGTCGGCGGTCGCCATGATCCGGCAACGAGCCATCCTCCACACGACCGCGATGCCGAGCAGTGCCCAGCATGCGACCACGACCTTCTCACTCGACGAGGCATTGGCGCGTGCGGCCCGATGGGCTGCGCCGATGTAGCCGGCCGGGACCAGGCCGAACCCGGCGGCAACGACCACGATCGCGATCACGTAGTTCGCCGATCGGAAGCTCCCGAACGGGGCAGCGGCCGGCACGGGGGCTCGCGGTGGCGGAAGTCCCTGCGGAGGCGGCAGCGACTGGCTCATCGGCCGAGTCTGTCACGACTCGGCTGGGCAGCTGAGGCGACGTCAGCGCGACTGTCTGCGAGTCAGCAGGCGCCGAAGTCGGCGGCCGCCCAGGTCATCGTCTCGCCGGTCGGTTCGGTGCGGGTCACGAACCCGACCGCGACCGATCGCCACATGCTGCTCTTGATGTTCGCGAGGTGGGGTGCCGACTTGAACCAGAGGTCGAGGATCGTCTGGACCGACGTGCCCGTCGCGTACGCGATGTTCTCGCCGGACGTGCAGCCGAAGGCGGCGTCGCGGGCGACTTCGTTCGAGTGGGCGAGGCCGTTGGACTGCCGTGCCAGCTGGAGCGCGTACGCACACGCGAACTGCTGACCACCGGACGACAGCACGAGCGGGACCGCGTGAGCCACGGCGCGAGCAGCGTTGAACAGGTCGAGCGGGGCGTTCCCGCCGTTGATGCAGGCCGAGTACGTGACGACGGGCCCTGCCGGCGAGACGTTGGCGGGCGGAGGAAGGACCGCGCTGGCGGACGGGCCGGTGAACCAGCCCTGGACATCGATCAGCACGTGTGATTCGGCTTTGCTGAACAGGTCGAGGCCTCTGCCCGACATCTGGATCATCGCGAAGTTGGCCACCACGTCACCGCCGCCGATCGCGTTGATCGTCGAGGTCGGTGGCTGCGTGGTCCCCGCGGGATACGCCGTGATGAAGCCGGGGTCGCCGTCGACCGAGGTGATGTTGAACGCCACCGAGCCGCCGTGCCCCGTCGAGAGCTCCAGGCCGCCACCCGGGTGGATCGGCACGGCGGCTCCGAGCGGGCTGACATCGCGGGTGTCGAGGACGCGGGTCGGTGCGATCGCGGTGAAGAGACCGTCGCTGCCGGATGCTGCCGACGGTCCGGTGAAGTATCCGAGAAGATCGACCACGACGTTGCCGCCGCCGGACAGGTAGAGGGCGACGCCGCCGGCGGAGACCGGCAGGATGCTGCCCGCAGCGCGCGTCTGGCCGGCGCCGTCGAGATCGAGGATCGATGCTTGGGGGACGGCCTGGCCGGTGGGATACGCCGTGACGAAGCCGGCCGCGGTCGAGTCGGTGACCGTGACGTTGAGGG
Organism: Ilumatobacteraceae bacterium; assembly: GCA_025463425.1. Lineage (GTDB taxonomy): Bacteria > Actinomycetota > Acidimicrobiia > Acidimicrobiales > Ilumatobacteraceae > WLMZ01. The sequence goes on from JAOBWQ010000002.1 coordinate 18,167, forward strand.
CGAGCGCGATCGCGTCGGCGGGTACGCCGGCTGGCAGTGCGACCTCGACCGACGAGCCACCGGGCACCCGCCCCGTCGCCCGCGTGTCGAGCAGTCGAGTGGGCGAAGCCGGCACGAACCTGCCGGCACGCGCCGTGGCTGCGGGTACGAACGCGCCGACGACGTCGACCACGACGGACGCCGGCACGGATGTGAAGACCCGGAACGTACCTGTCGGGTCGAGCATCACGATCGAGCCGTTGGCTCGGACCTGGCCGGCGTCGAAGTTGATGTTCGACGCGGTCGGGCGGGGCTGATCGGACGGCCACGCCGTCAGGAAGCCGCGGCCCGCTGGACGCACGGCAGTGAGCGTGACGGCCAGTGCCGTCGCACCGGCGGGCACGTCGCAGAGCCCACGCGTGGCGACGTCGAACGTCAGCGCGTCGACGGTGCTCGCACCGATTCCGGTGCGGGTGTCGACCAGCCGGCACGGTTGCACGGCGGCGTAGCTGGTCGTGGCATCCGCTGCCGCCGCATGTGTCGTCGAACCTCCGGCCAACGTGACACACGCGGCCGAGATCGCGACCGCACCGAGTCGGGCCACGGCCAGCACCATGCGCGCGGCGAACCCGCGTCGTTGGCTCATCGGACCGGTAGCCCCGATCTCGACGGGGTGGCGAAGAGGTCGCTGCGCGTGCCGATCGCGAACCGGGGGTTCAGCGCCGGATCGATGGAACGCAGGGCCGTGACCAGTTGATCGTGGGGGATCGAGACGCAGCCGGATGTCGGCTTGGGCACGTTGCCGCTGGCGTACGTGGTGCGGTGCAGGAAGATGGCTGCGGCGTAGGCGATCTCGCCGGGAGCATCTCCACTGACGTTCGGCTCGGTGTTCGCACCGATCAGCGCCGCGTGCTCGTAGGCCTGCACGTTGTTGGCCAACAACTCGTCGTCGCCGGTGCAGGTGCGGGTGTCGACCCGCCAGTGGCCGTAGCCCGGGGTGTTCGGATTGGCGCCGTAGCAATCGCCGCGCTGCACCCGGCGGTACGTGCCCAGCGCGCCCGGATCGGCGCTGTTGCCGAAGAACGAGATCGGGCCCTGCGGGGTGCTGACCACGCCGAGCGGGAAGATGCCGGCGGGCGTGGTGTCGTCGCCGCTGCGGCGTTGGAGGATGGGCCGAACGCCCTGCCGACCGACCTGGGCGACCGTGCTCGACAGCGCGCACACCCATCGGCCGGATCGGACCGTCGCGATCGACAGCGTGCCGGCGGTTGCCGCCGACTGAGGGACCGAGACGATGATCCACTGCATCACCGTGCGGTCACTGGAAGCGAGCTTCTGGAGCACTTCTACGTCACACCCGGTGAGCGCAACCGCGTCGATGGTCGGGGACGCCGGAGCCGGTCCCAGCTGCTCGGCCGCACCCGCCACTGCCTGAGCCGTTGCGGTCGCAGCGCGGTCCAGCGGGCCGAGGGCGGCCGGCGCGGAGGCAAGACCGGCACTCGGCAGGCACACCGTCACGATCGCCGAGACCGCGGCGATGGAGCGGCACAACATGCCTCCAACGTTAACGGCCGGGTCAGCCAGGTGGCCCGCGACGGGTCCGCCGCCGGGAGATGCGTCGGCCCATCCACACCACGTTGGCAGGGATGAAGAAGGCACGCGCCGCCAGCGACGCCTCGCTCCAGGGACCCCGCGAGATGGGCGCGCGCCACGCGAACAGCCGGTAGACGAGGAACATCACGATCACGGCGTGCACGCCGATCATCGCCCACGGGTAGCCATTGTTGCCGATCACGCTTGTCGCTGCCGACACCAGTGGCGGCCCGATCAACGCGCCCGCGCCGTAGAGGAGCACGAGCTGCGATGCGGCCCCGCTCACGTGCTCGGGCTCGACCCAGTCGTTCGTGTATGCCGAGGCGATCGAGTACAGCGGGAAGCTCGCGCCACCCAGCGCAGCCATCGCGATCAGCCCCGTCCAGCCGGACGCGCCGCCGACGAGCAACAGCACCGACGCGCCGATCGCTGCGCATGCCGCGACGACGCCCACGAACCGGCGGTCGATCTCGTCGGACGCGGACGAGATCGGGTACTGGCTGAGCACTCCGCCGACGGCAGTTGCCGCGATGAAGCGGCCGGCCTCGCTGGGCGACAGACCGACCCTGGTCGCGTAGACCACACCCATCGCCACCAGGGCGCCGTGGGCGACCCCGACGAGCAGGCACGCGCCGACGCCCGTCGGCACCTGCCTGGCCAGCTCGCGCAGCGGCAGCTTCAGCGACGCCTCGATCGGCGGCGGCACGGCATCCTCCGACAAGGCGACCGGCACGACCGCGAGAGAGGTCAACATTGCGGCCACCGCGAACGCGGTGACCGTCCGCGGGTCGACGGGACCGACGAGAACCTGCCCGACGCCGAACGCCCCGCTCGTGACGACCATGTAGACGGCCATCAGCCGCCCACGGTTCTCGTTCGAGGCGAGCTGGTTGAGCCACGACTCGGCGACGACGTACAGCCCGGCGATGCACATCCCGCTCACGAAGCGCATCAGCAACCACGCCGCCGGAGCATCCGTCAGCCCGACGGTGATCATCGTCGTGGCCAACATCGACGCCAGTGCGGCGTAGACGCGGATGTGCCCGACCCGTCCCAGCGCGCTCAGGGTGAGCTGGGACCCGGCGAGGAAGCCGCCGTAGTACGCCGCGCCGATCAGACCGATCACCCAGTCGGCGAACCCGTTCAGCTGCCCGCGCACGCCGACCACGGTGGCGAACAGCCCGACGCCGACGAGCAGGATGCCGAGCCCGACGAACAGCCCCCACGTGGCCCACGCCAACGATGCTCCGGGCGTGGACCCGAGCGATGGTCCGCAGTCGAAATCGACGGCCGGGATCTCGCCGGTCGACGGGTCCGGGTTCACACCCGGAGCGTAGGCGCGAGAGACTTCGCCGATGACCGCTCCCGCATCGCCCGCGTCGCCTGTAGAGACCGTCGACGAGTTCATCCGCCGGGTCGTTGCCCTCGATCTCGATGGCGCCTGCGAGCTGGTCAGCGACGATCTCGAGTACGACAACGTGCCGGTCGGCAAGAACCACGGACCGGAGGGACTGAAGACGTTCTTGGGGATGATGGTGTCCGGCTTCGCCGAGGTGCAGTTCGTGATCCACCGCCAGACCGTCACCGGCAACATCGTGATGAACGAGCGCACCGACCGGTTCCGCCTCGGCGAGCAGTGGCTCGACCTCCCTGTCGCGGGCGTGTTCGAGGTCGCTGCCGACGGCAAGATCAGCCTCTGGCGCGACTACTTCGACATGGCCACCTTCACCAACGAGATGACCCGCCTCACCACCCCGGCCTGAACGTTCGCGCCGCTCGCGAGATGCAGCCGGAGCGCCTCATCGAGATCGACCTGCAGATCGCGAGAACGCCGACCGCGACTGAGTTCCCACGCGCGCAGGCTGCCAGGCAGCCGACGAGCTCTGCGATCACGCGGGCAGATCCGGCCGCTTCGGACCGTTCTGCACGCGGGTTCACGGACTCCGAGTCAGGCTCATGACGCTCGTGAGCGTTCGAGCTCGAAGAACGGCGTCGGGCAGGAGCGGCTCAGCCAGAGGCCGGCGCCGATCTCGACGAATGCGTCGTCCATCAACGCTCGGTACCAGTCGCCGCTGCGCCAGTGCACGTCGAGGTCCGTGCGTGCGGGGTCGATGATGTCTGCGCGGTCCGCGACGGTCGGAACCTCGACCATCGCGATGCCGCGGGTGACCCGGCCGAGCGTGGCGATGGCAGCCCGAGCGGCGTGGTCATCGAGGTACTGGAGCACGCTCTGGCAGATGGTCAGGTCGAACTGTCGGCGCGTGGTCCACGTTGCGATGTCGGCGAGCTCGTGGCCGTACCGCGCCGCCGCATGCTCGCTGACCTCGAGGCCGTGGTAGCGAACGGTCGGCAGCTGCGTCGACAGCCAGTCGCGCCAGTAGCCCTTGCCGGCGCCGACGTCGAGCACGCTGCGCACGGGGATCCGCCACCAGGCCATCAACGACGTGATGCCCGTTGCCAGCTGGCCGATGCGCCGCCGATCGTGCACGGGCCCGCGCCCGTAGAACGTTCGGTAGTACGCCGCGTCGAACCGCTCCGGAGATGCCACGCACGGCAACGTAGCGAGCGCTCCGGGTTCACCGAGCCGAAACATGGCGACCGTAAGATCGCCGGCATGCAGCTGTCCCAGCACGAACAGGAGCGGTTGCTCGTGCACGTCGCTGGCCAGGTGGCACTGGCCCGTCAGGCACGGGGACTGAAGCTGAACTACCCGGAGGCCGTCGCGATCCTGACCTCGTGGGTGTACGAAGCCGCCCGCGACGGTCGGACCGTGGTCGATCTGATGGACGCCGGTACTCGCGTCTTGA
>JAOBWQ010000020.1 GCA_025463425.1 Ilumatobacteraceae bacterium
CAACACCCTCGTGGCCGGCGTCCTCGGCGGCGCGTTGGCCCTGGTGGTCGTGCTCTTGGTGCTCGGCCTCACCGGCGCGTTCAACTGACCGCCGAGCTCGGGTCGCAATACCCCCATGGGGTACTAGCCTGACCCTACCCCCTGGGGGTATCCGCCGAGCACGGGAGCAGCGCCATGGCAGTCGAGACCTTCACCGTCGTCGGGATGACGTGCGCGCATTGTGTGGCGGCGGTGTCCGGGGAGCTGGCCAAGGTCGATGGTGTCGGCAAGGTCGACGTCGATCTCACCACCGGCGTGGTCACGCTCGAATCGATCACCCCGATCGCGCGGGACGTTGTCGCCGCAGCGGTCGACGACGCGGGATACGAGCTGCAGCCATGAGCGTGACCGGATCAGCGCGCGAGCAGGTGCGACTCGACATCGAGGGGATGACCTGCGCGTCGTGCGCGATGCGGATCGAGAAGCGCCTCAACCGGCTCGACGGGGTCACCGCCACCGTCAACTACGCCACCGAGCGAGCGACTGTCGTCCTGACCGACACGCTGGTGACCGAGCAGGACCTGCTCGATCAGGTTGCGGCGGCGGGCTACACGGCCAGCCTCCCCGACGCCGCGGGACTGCCGCCGGACCAGACGCACGACCACACAGCGCGCCTTGCAGATCCGGTGTCGGCGGCGCTGCGTCACCGCTTGGTCGGCTCAGCAGTGCTGGCCCTCCCGGTCGTGCTCTTGGCCATGGTGCCCGCGTTGCAGTTCGACTCGTGGCAGTGGCTCTCGCTGACGCTCGCCGCGCCCGTCGTGGTGTGGGGCGCATGGCCCTTCCACCGCGCGGCGTGGACCAACCTCCGCCACGGCGCGGCGACGATGGACACGCTGATCTCGGTCGGCACGATCGCCGCGTTCGGGTGGTCGCTGTACGCGCTGTTCCTCGGCGACGCCGGGCAGCCCGGCTTCCGTGATCACTTCTCGCTGATGCCCGAGCGCGGCATGGGCTCGAGCCAGATCTACCTCGAAGTGGCCGCAGGCGTCACCGTGTTCATCCTCGCCGGGCGCTTCGCCGAAGAGCGCGCCAAGCGCAGCTCCGGCGCTGCACTGCGCTCCCTGCTCCAGCTCGGAGCGAAAGACGTCGCAATGGTGCGCGACGGCGTCGAGGTCCGGGTGCCGATCGCGCAGCTCGCCGTCGGCGACGTGTTCATCGTCCGGCCGGGGGAGAAGGTGGCCACCGACGGAATCGTGGTCTCGGGGACGTCGGCCGTCGACGCGTCGCTGCTGACCGGCGAACCGGTACCGGTCGAGGTCGGGCCCGGCGACGCCGTGTCCGGAGCCACCGTCAACGCGGGTGGCAGGTTGCTGGTGCGGGCCACCAGGGTCGGCAACGACACCGCGCTGGCCCAGATCGCCCGACTGGTCGAGGACGCCCAGGCCGGCAAAGCAGCCGTGCAACGCCTCGCCGATCGCATCGCCGGGGTGTTCGTGCCCGTCGTGATCTTGCTGGCCGCGGCGACGCTGGCGGTGTGGCTGGTGGTGGCCGACACCGACAAGGCCACGACCGCGTTCACGGCTGCTGTCGCGGTGTTGATCATCGCCTGTCCCTGCGCGTTGGGCTTGGCGACGCCGACGGCACTGATGGTCGGCACCGGGCGCGGAGCGCAGCTGGGCATCCTGATCAAGGGCCCAGAGGTGCTGGAGTCGACCCGAGCGATCGACACCATCGTGCTCGACAAGACGGGCACCGTCACCACCGGCAAGATGGAGCTGGTCGACGTCGTCCCGAGCCTCGGCACCAGCGTGGAGGATCTCTTGGTGCTGGCCGGCTCGCTGGAGGACGCATCCGAGCACCCGATCGGTGCAGCGATCGCCGACGGAGCGCGCCAGCGCGGTGCCGTGCTGTCGACCGTCGAGTCGTTCGGCAACACCGAGGGCCTCGGCGTGCAGGGCGTCGTCGACGGTCACGCCGTCGTGGTCGGCCGCGAGCGGTTCTTGGCCGACTGGTCGTTGCCGTTGGGCGAGGATCTGCGTGCCGCGCGGGACGTCGCCGAAGCATCCGGGCGCACACCCGTCTTCGTCGGCTGGGACGGTGCCGTCCGCGGCATGCTCGTGGTCGCCGATGTCGTCAAGCCGACGTCGGCCGAAGCCATCGCCGGACTGCGCGCCCTCGGGTTGCGGCCCGTGCTGCTCACCGGCGACAACCCCCGCGCCGCGCGGGCAGTTGCTGACGCGGTCGGCATCACCGAGGTGATCGCGGAGGTGCTGCCCGCCGAGAAGGTGGCCGCCATCGAGCGCCTGCAGGCCGGTGGGCACGTGGTGGCGATGGTGGGCGATGGCGTCAACGACGCGGCCGCTCTGGCCCGTGCCGATCTCGGCCTGGCGATGGGCACCGGCACCGACGCGGCCATCGAGGCCAGCGACCTGACCCTCGTTCGCGGCGATCTCCGGTCGGCGGTCGACGCGATCAGGCTCGCCCGACGAACTCTGGCGACGATCAAGGGCAACCTGTTCTGGGCCTTGGCCTACAACGTCGCCGCACTGCCGCTGGCGGCGGCGGGTCTGCTCAACCCGATGCTGGCCGGCCTGGCGATGGCGCTCTCCAGCGTCTTCGTGGTCACCAACAGCCTGCGCCTGCGCCGGTTCACATCGACATACTCAACAGCCGCCAACATCCCCCGGACAGGAGCCTGAGCGATGGCCGCCGCCTACGACATGCAGAAGACCGACATCGCCAAGCGCCTGGCGCGCATCGAAGGCCAGGTGCGAGGGATCGCACGGATGGTCGAGGAGGATCGCTACTGCGTCGACATCCTCGACCAGGTCTCGGCGATCACCAAGGCACTCCAGCAGGTGTCGCTCGGGCTGCTGCGCGACCACCTCGGCCATTGCGTCGCCCATGCGGTGCAAGAGGGCGGACCCCAGGCGCAGGAGAAGATCGACGAGGCGACCGCGGCGATCGCCCGCCTGATGCGGAGCTGATCGTTGCGGCGCACACGACGTTTACCGAGAGTTGACCGACGACCCCGAGACCACAGGGGCGTCAGGGGGCCGCTCTCCTACACTGGGTCGGTGTTCCAACGCTGCGAGGTGGCATGACCTCCACCATTCCTGACGAGACCCCGGCCAACCCGCGCACGCATCGCGCGGTGCTCATCGCCGGTGTGGCGCTCGCCGTCGCGATCGTCGTGCTCGCGATCGCCAGTGGATCCGGTCCGTTGAGCGCCCCGAAGGCGATCGTGATGGGCCTCGTCGAGGGCATCACCGAGTTCTTGCCCGTGTCGTCCACAGGTCACCTGCTGATCACTCAGCGCCTGCTCCACCTCGGCAGCGGCGCCGGCAAGACCGCAGCCGACACCTATGCGATCGCGATCCAGTTCGGCGCGATCCTTGCCGTGGTCGCGCTCTACCGCAACCGGATCGTGCACCTCGTCCAGGGTGCGATCGGCAAGGACGCCGACGGACGAACCCTGTTGATCCGCCTCATCGTCGCGTTCATCCCCGCTGCGATCATCGGCGGCGCGCTGGACCACAAGATCAAGGAGCACCTCTTCGCGCCGTGGCCGGTGGTCGGTGCGTGGGCGGTCGGCGGTGTGTTCTTGCTGATCTGGAAGCCCAAGCACGGAACGAAGACGCTGACCGAGCTCACGGTGCGCAGCGCAGCGATCATCGGCTTCGCGCAGGCACTGGCCCTCTGGCCCGGCGTCAGTCGCAGCCTCGTAACCATCGTCGCCGCGCTCGCCGTGGGGCTCGACATCGGTGCTGCGGTCGAGTTCAGCTTCCTCCTCGGACTCGCCACGCTGTCGGCCGCGACCGCACTCGATCTCGCCAAGGACGGCCACACGCTGATCCACGACTACGGGATCCTCACCCCGCTGCTCGGTGCCCTCGTCGCGTTCGTGGCCGCGGTCGCCGCGGTGCGCTGGCTGGTCAGCTACCTGAACACGCGACCGCTGCGGAACTTCGGCTACTACCGCATCGCTGTCGCCGCCGTCACCGTGGTGCTGATCGCGACGAACGCCATCTCGGCCAAGCTCTGATTCAGCCGATGGCGCGCATGCGATTGTTGCGCGCGTTGTGCTCCACCTCGGCGAGGCCGAGCTGTTCCAACACCGGCGGCACGTAGTTCGCGAAGCGACCGCGCAGGCCCTTCTTCAACCCGTACCAACCGCCGACCGGGTTGTCGCCCGAACGACCCCAGGCCTCGACCGTGTCCGGCTTGGCTTCTTTCTGCTCGTCGGCGTTGCCGAGCGCGACCCAGTCGCCCGCGCCGACCAACATCTGATGGAGGTCGTCGATGCAGCGCAGGTCGTAGCGCAGCTGCGTGGTGCCGACCTGGACGACGAGCGCCGGCGGGTCAGCAGCCTCGTCGCGCCAGGCCTCGAACTCGGACCCACCTGGTGGCGTCGAGAGGATCCAGGGATCCTCGGCCGTTCCCTCACCGCTGGCACTGCTGGTCGTTCCGTTGTCGCTCATCGGGTGAGTATGGTCTGCGGTACCTGACATCTTCTGTCATGTACCGCGAAGGAGCTGGAGATGCGCGCCGGTCGGCTGGTGCAGATGCTGCGACTGCTGCAGACCCGTGGTCAGCTCACGGTGGCCGAGCTCGCCGCCGAACTGGAGGTGTCGACGCGCACGGTCCTGCGCGACGTCGAATCGCTCAGCGGCGCCGGCGTGCCGATCTACGCGGTCCGCGGTCCAAGGGGTGGCATCGCCCTGCTCGATGCCCAACCCCTGGCCCTCCCCGACCTGCCGCGCGCCGCGCCGGCCGGCGCGAGTCGCGGATCGGGCCGCGCGATGTCGCGGGCCGTCGTGCTGCTGTCTCCACTCGGGCGGAGGATGGCTGTGCTGTCCGGTCGTCCCGCCGGGCTGCGCATCCGGCGGGCGAGGGAGTCGGCGATCGGTCGGGAGGGCTGGGTCGAGGCGTCGTTCGCGATCTCGACGATCGATGTCGCGCTGCTCGACGTGCTCACGTTCGGTCTCGAGATCGAGGTCCTCCGCCCGGAATCGCTGCGCGACGCCGTCGGGGAGATCGGGCGCGAGATCGCCATCCGCCACGGCCGCGGGGAGCGCCGGTGACCTATGCGATCCCGAACCAGCCGAGCACGGTCTGGACCGCGACGAACGCGGCGAGCACGCTGACACCGATCGTGCACACCGTGGCAACGGCGCGGAACACCGGGCCATTCACGTTCGCGCCCATCAGCCGCTTGCGGTTGGCGAGGACGAGGATGAAGGTCAGCAGGATCGGGCTGATCAGGCCGTTGAGGAACTGGGTGTTGACGAGCAGCTTGAACAGGTTGCCGGGCGCCAGCGCCACGGCGGCGCCGACGACGATCTGGGCGGTGAACAGGCCGAGGAACAGCTTGGCATCGCGGAACTTGCGCGAGACGCTGCGCTCGGCGCCGATCGCCTCGGCCAGCGCATACGACGTTGCCAGCGGCACCACGGCGGCCGCGAGCAGGGACGCTCCGAGGAGGCCGATCGCAAAGATCGTCTCGGCGCGATGGCCGGCTACGGGCTCCAGCGCCTGGGCGGCCTCCGCCGCCGATGCCAACGGCCCACGCCCGCCGATCGCCGCGGCCGTGGCGATGATGATCGACATGCTGATCAGGCTGGCGAAGATCGAGCCCGTCACCGAATCGATCCGGATCGCGCGCAGGTCGTCCGCCGCGCCGCCGCGCTCGACCACTGCGGCTGCCTGGTACAGCTGCATGTACGGAGTGATCGTGGTGCCGATCAGCGCGACCGTCAGGAACAGGAAGGCCTTGCTCCCGGACAGGTGCGGGATGAACGTGTCCTCGGCGACGCGCGACCAGTGTGGATGGCCGAGCAGGGCCGAGATCGGATAGGCCAGGAACACGAGCGACAACAGCACGAACAGCCGCTCGGCGTACCGGTACGAGCCGAGCACCACGACCGCCCACACGCCGATCGCCGCCAGCGGCACCGCCACGTAGCGCGAGGCGCCGAGCAGCTCCATCGCCGCGCCGATGCCCGCGAACTCGGACACGACCAAGCCGAGGTTGGCGAGCAGCAGGCAGACCACCGAGAACGTCGCGAGGCGCAGCGAGAACTGCTCGCGGATCAACGAGACGAGCCCGTTGCCCGTGGTGGCGCCGAGGCGGGCGGCCATCTCCTGGACGACGACCAGCGCGACGGTGACGATGGCCATCACGAACAGCGTGCGGTAGCCGAACTGCGCACCGGCGGAGGCGTAGGTCGCGATGCCGCCGGCGTCGTTGCCGGCGTTGGCGGCGACGAGGCCGGGACCAAGCACGGCGGCCACGGCGAGGGCGCGGCGGATCCGGCGCCGCAGCGCCGAACGGGCGCGACGCGGGTCGAGCTTCATCGGTCGCCCACGTTCGGGCGGACTCGACTGGGGGTGCGCGTGAGCGCGTCGAGGACGTCGTCGAGCAGGATCCGGCCCAGCGGGCGTCCGGCTTCGTCGGCGACGACGATCGAGCTGCGCCGGTTGGAGAGCACTGCATCGACGACGTCGTCGAGTGGTGCGTCGGGCGCGACCACGATCGGCCAGGGCGGGCCGACGAGATCGCCGATGTCCGTCGCTCGATCGGCAACGGCGAGCTCGAACACCGAGACGTCGTCGAGCAGAACGCCGTCCTCGTCGACGACCAGCACTGCGTCGAGGTCGTCGCGGTGGTTCGCCAGCGCGCGGAGGGAGTCGATCACGTCGGCCACCGTCATGCCGCGTCGAACGATCGCGAGGACGGTCGTCATGATGCCGCCGGCGGTCTCCTCGTCGTAGCCGAGCAGTCGCTGCACCGCGTCGCGAGTCGTCGCGGGGAGGCCGGCCAGGATCTCGTCGCGAGCGTCGCCGTCGAACTCCCGGAGCGCCTCGGTGGCCTCGTCCGGCTCCATCTCGGCGATGATCGCCGTCGCCCGCTCGGGTGTGATCTCGCGCAGCAGCCGGTCGCGCTGCTCGGTCTCCATCTCCTCCAGGGCGTCGGCCGCGACCTCGGCGTCGAGCGAGTCGACCAGGCCCAACCGCTGCTGCTGGCCGAGCTGCTCCAGCAGGCCGGCGAGATCTGCCGGACGCAGCCGGCGGAGCTCGCGGTTGGCGCGGTCGAGGCGCACGGAACCGACCTCGCCGACGAGCTGGATGTCGGTCCAGTCGATCACGCGCTCCGGTGTCGGACGGCTGCGAAACCGTCGTGGGCCGAGTCGGCGCAACAGCGATCGCATGCCGACCTCGACTCCGACGAGGCGGATCCGGTCACCGATCGGCGCGAGGTAGAGGTCCGAGGCGCGCACGATCTGCACCCCGTCGATGTCGACCAGCTGATGATCGACGACGTCGCCCATCAGCAGCACCTCGCCGTCACGGCGCTCGAACTCGCGGACGTCGAGCTGCGCCGACGACAGGGTGACGGTCTGGCCGGTCAGCGTCGAGACCTGCGCAACGGGAACGAACGCGCGCCGCCGGCCGACACGGATCACGAGGCCGGTCACCTCCGGCACCCGCAGTCCGGCGGTGAGCGTGACGACGTCGAACACCCGGCCGACCTCGGCGCCGCCCATCAGCTCGACCGGACGGCCGATCAGACCGGCGACCGAGACGAGCTGCTCGCGAACCGTGCGCACGTCGATCAGACGGCGGCGCAGGCGCTTGACAGACGGCAGGGGAACTCCAACTCTGCTGACCACGGTGATCACCTCCGGGCGTTGTTCGAGCGGTCGCTGGGCAACCACCGGTCGAGGACGCGCTCACACCAGCCGACGCGAGGGCACTGCGACACTACTCGCGAGGGCCTGTCGCGCCGCCGCGCAATTCACTGGATTGAGCGCTCGCACCGTTGCCTATGATCAACGATCGTGAACTCCAGTGAACTGTCCGGACAGCTCGGCCGTGCCGTGCGAACGGCCCGTCTTGAGCGCGGTCTGTCGCTGGGGGACGTCGCCGAGCGGGCCGGGTTGTCCAAATCGATCCTGTCTCGACTCGAACGCGGGTCGGGCAACCCATCGATCGAGACGCTGTGGCGGATCGCCCAGGCGCTGGACGTGCCGCTCGGGTCGCTGCTCGAATCGGACAGCCAGCCGCGGGTCCGCCGCATCGCCTCGCGGACCGGTCAGACCCTGCGCGGCCACTCCGGTCTCGCGGCCTGGCTCGTGCACGCCGACGCCCGAGGTCATCGCACCGAGCTGTTCGAGATCGACCTGCCGGCGAACTCGACCCACGATGCAGCGCCGCACCTCCCCGGCACCGAGGAGGTCGTGATGTGCGCCCGGGGGAGTGCCGTCGTCGGCCCGATCGCGGAGGAGGTCAGCCTCAAGGCCGGCGACGCGGCGTGGTTCGAGGCCGACGGCGCGCACGTCTACCGGGCCGGAGCCAGGGGCGCGCAGCTGTGGAATCTGCTCCTGGTGCCCATCATCGCCGAACACCGCGCCGACCATCGCGCCGACCATCGCGCCGCAGCGGCCGCACGATGAGGGCAGAACTGCGTTCCCAGCCGATCATCGCCGGGATCATCGCCGCGCTCGTCGGGTTCGCGAGCTCGTTCACGGTCGTCCTGGCCGGGCTCCGCGCGGTCGGCGCCTCCGACACGCAAGCCGCGTCCGGCCTGCTCGTCCTGTCGATCCTGATGGGCTGCGTCGGCATCTTCTCCAGCTGGCGGACGAAGATGCCCATCGCCGCCGCGTGGTCCACGCCCGGGGCAGCGCTGATGGTGTCCGGCGGCATGGTCCACGGCGGCTACCGCGCCGCGCTCGGCGCGTTCGTCCTCGCCGGGCTGCTGACGGTGATCGCCGGCGTCTGGAAGCCGCTGTCGCGTGGGATCAGCGCGATCCCCGGGCCGCTCGCGAGCGCGCTGCTGGCCGGCGTGTTGCTGCCCGTGTGCCTCGCCCCGGCGAAGTCGGTGGTCGAGCAGCCGCGCCTCACGATCCCCGTCGTCATCGCCTGGCTGCTGCTCTTGCGGTTCGCTCGGCGTTGGGCGGTTCCCGGTGCGCTCGTCGCCGCCGTGGTGTCCGTCGCGTTCGGATCGCACGCCGCGTTCGGCAGCCTCTCGCGCATCTGGCCGCGGCTCACGCTGAACGCACCGGCGTTCGACGTCCGCACGCTCATCGGGCTCGGTGTGCCGTTGTTCATCGTGACGATGGCGTCGCAGAACGTCGCCGGGATGGCGGTGCTGCGCTCGTTCGGGTACCGGCCCGACCTCGGTCCGCTGATGGTGTCGACCGGTGTCGCGACCGCTGTCGGGGCCCCGTTCGGGGTGCACGGCGTGAACCTCGCCGCGCTGACCGCAGCGATGGTCGCCGGGCCCGACGCGGACCCCGAGCCGGACAAGCGATGGATCGCCGCAGCGTCGTCCGGCGCGTCGTACATCGTGCTCGGGCTGTTCGCCGCGCTGGCCACCGCTGCGGTCGCGGTGGCGCCCGCGGTCCTCGTGACAGCAGTCGCCGGACTCGCTCTGCTCGGCGCGCTCGCGGGCGCGCTGCATGCGGCGATGGCGGATCACGCGCTGCGCGACGCGGCCGTGGTCACGCTCGTCGTCAGCGCATCCGGCGCAACGGCCTTCGGCATCAGCAGCCCGTTCTGGGGGCTCTCCGCCGGCCTGATCGTCCACGGCCTGGCGCGGTTCCGCGCCGCACCGGCCGTCTCCACAACATCCACCACCGGCGAAGGGACATCGTGATGCCGACACCCGACATGCCACGCCTCAGGCACATCACGATCGACTGCGCTGATCCGTACACGCTGTCGCGGTTCTGGGCGAAGGCGCTCGGCTTCGCCGACGACCCCGAGGATCTGCCCCAGGTGACCGACCGCGAGGTCGGCCTCCTCGACCCGTTGGCGCGGCACCCGATGCTGCTGTTCATCGCGGTGCCCGAGCCGAAGGCGGTCAAGAACCGGATCCACCTCGACATCCAGCCGGTGGACACGCGCGATGCCACCGTCGCGACGTTGCTCGGCCACGGAGCGACGCTCGTCGACGATCAACGCCTGCCAGACGGGCGCGGTTGGGTGGTGCTGGCCGATCCGGAGGGCAACGAGTTCTGCGTCGAACGATCGGAGGCCGAGCGTGGCCAGCCGGTGGGGGGACAGATGCCGGACGAGGACTTCCCGCCGGGGATCTTCGTCGCCGACGAGCTGGAGCTGCTCTCGACCATGCTCGAGTGGTACCGGGCAGCCGTGCTGCGCAAGGTTGCCGACCTGTCGTTGCGCACGGCGCGGACATCTCCGGTGCGCACCGGCACCACGCTGGCAGGCGTGCTCAAGCACCTCGCGGGTGTGGAGGATGCCTGGTTCGACGGGCGCTTCGCCGGCTCACCGGAACCCGAGCCCTGGGCCTCCATGCCGCCCGACGATCGCGAGTGGGACTTCACCAGCGCCCTCGACGACTCGCTCGAAGACCTGGTCGAGCTCTATCGCACGTCGTGCGCGCGATCGCGTCGGGCTGCTGCCGACCACGGGCTCGACGACCTGTCCGCCAACGCGCGCCGGCCGTTCAACCTGCGCTTCGCCTACCTGCACCTGATCGAGGAGACTGCCCGGCACCTCGGCCACATGGACATCCTGCGCGAGTACCTCGACGGCACGACGGGGGAGTGACCGCTCAGCCGGCGATCGCGGCGTCGACCAGCGTCTCGGCCACCGCGCGGGCTGCCCCAGCGATGCTCGGATTGCGGTCCATCTTCGCCCCGACGATCGCGCCGTCGTAGAGGAGCGTCAGCTGCTCGGCGAGCTGCTTCGGGTCCTTGGCCCCGGCGTCGGTGGCGAGCCCGACGATGAGCGCACGCAGCCACCCGCGGTACTCGTCGGACACGACGGCGATGGTGCTGCCCGGGTGGGATTCGGCGCTGGCGTTGAGGAACGCACACCCTCGGAAGGTCCGGTCGGCGAAGAGATCGTCGAGCGCTTCATAGAGCGCGAGCAGCTTGTCGCGGGGTGAGTCGTACAGCGCCAGCTTGGCCGTGATCCGTGCTTCGCGGGCGAGGTGGCGGCGATGCAGGTACGCCCTGATCAGCTCGTCCTTGCTGCCGAAGACGCTGTACAGGGTCGCCTTGGCGACTCCGGCGCGCTCGATGATCCGGTCGATGCCGACCGACAGGACGCCGTCTTCGTAGAAGAGCTCGTCGGCGGCGTCGAGCAGTCGATCGCGCGCCGTGCGCTGCCCGGAGACGTGTCCGGCGTCAAGCGTCGATGAAGACCCGGCCGCAAGCGTCGAGGGAGATTTCGTTGGCATGGGGTTGACGATACAGACAGGTCTGTCTAGAGTCAACGGCAACGACCAGACAGACCTGTCTGTTCTCTGACTCGGAGGCCGCGATGAGCAGCACCACCCTCGACACACAGTTGGCGCCGCCGACCTTCGGCTCGTTCCCCTCGGCGCGGCGGACGTGGTCGCTGCGCACCAGCTTCTTCGCCGTCGCCGCCACGCAGACGCTGCTGCTGGCGGCGAGCAACTTCCCCACCCCGCTGTTCCCCGTGTACGCCCGCCACTACGGCTTCGGGTCGGGCACGGTGACGCTCCTCTTCGGTGTGTACGTCCTCGCCCTCATCCCGTCGATGTTGACGCTCGGCCGACTCACCGATCGCCTCGGGCGCCGGCCCGTGTTGGCGACCGGCATCGCACTCACCGCGATCAGCTCGCTCGCGTTCGCCTCGGCCCGCAGCGTCGGCTGGCTGTTCGCCGGTGAGATCATCTACGGCATCGCGGGTGGCATGGTGATGTCGGCGGCATCGGTGGCCATCCGTGAGCTCCACCCGAAGCAGAGCTCCGATGGTGGCGCCTTGGCCGCGACGCTGGCTGCGGCGATCGGTCTGGCGCTCGGACCGCTCGTCAGCGGTGTGCTCGCCACCGTGACGCCGTGGCCGACCGTGTCGCCGTACGTGCTCGACATCGTCGTCGCCGCGATCCTGTTCGTCGTCTTGCTGCGCATCCCCGAGACCAAGCCGGTGCACGGCTCCGCGGCGTTCGTCACCAAGCGGGTCCCGCTGCTGCACGTCCCGTCGGAGATCCGGCCGATGTTCCTCGCCACGGCGCTGGCCGCCGCGACCGGCTGGATGGCGACGGGCTGGGTGTTCGGCCTGTCACCCTCGTTCCTGCACACCGAGCTCGGCGTGCACATCACCCAGCCGATCGTGGCCGGGCTGTTCGCCGCGCTGATGGTGGCCTCGAACGGTGCGTCCCAGCTGGCGTTCCGCAGGCGGCACTCCTCAGGTGCGCTGCACACCGCCCTCGTCGTGCTCGTCTCGGGCATGGCGCTGATGGTCGGTTCGACGCTGGTCGACTCGCTGACCGTTGCCCTGGTCGGCTCCGTCGTCACCGGGCTCGGATCCGGCCTCGTGCAGATGAGCACGATGGCCACGATCTTGCGGATCGCGCCGGCACACGCACGGGGCGGCGTGATGTCGGCGTTCCTGTCCGTCTGCTACCTGGCCCTGAGCCTGCCGGTGGTGATCGCCGGCGTCGTCGCCGATCGCCTCGGCCTCGGCGTCGTCTCCGCCTGGTACGTCGTCGCCTTCGCCGTGCTGGTGGCGAGTGCGATGGTCGCCGCGCGCCGTGCTGTGCGGATGGCCATGGTGTCCTGAGCTCAAGCTCCCCAGTCCGATCAGCCAGCGCGGAGCGCGTCGATCAACCGACGGTGGCGGTCGACGGCGTTCTTGAGGACGAGAATTTCGCTGCGGTGGACGAGCGACGGGAAGCGAAGTGGCAGGGCGCGCACGCCCGGGCAACCGTCGACGACCCGGCCAGGGAGCACGGCGAGGCCGTGACCGTTAGCGATCAACGCGAGCATCGTCGCCAAGTCCGTGCCGTCGTAGGTGATGGTCGGCTCGCCGGCAGGACCGCCCTGCCATCCCGGCAGATCGGCACGCGGTGCGGACAGGGATGGAGCGTCGATCCACTGCGCGTCGACGAGGGCAGCGAGGTCCACCGAAGCACCACGCAGCGGATGGTCGGTCGGCAGCGCGACGGCGACGGGCTCCTCGTCGAGCGAGAACGACGCCAGCAGGCCCGCGTCGGTCAACGCCAGAGGATTGCCGGGCGCGACGACGCCGTCGATGAGCGCGACATCAGCGCGACCGCTGGCCACCGCCGACACCGCACCGGCGCCGTCGACGCTCGACACCGCGATCTGCAGCCGTGGCGTCGCGATGCGCGTGCTCCGCAACGCGCTGGCCAGTCGGGCGATCGGCGCGAGCGGCGTGCACGCGACGACGAGGCGGGTCGGCTGCTGCTCCACGCGAGTCAGCTCACTGCGCGCGACATCGAGGCGGAGCAGGATGTGATCGGCGTGCTCGAGGAGGCGGCGGCCTGCGGGAGTGAGGCGCACCGGGCGGCGATGCAGGAGGGACTGGCCGACGGACTGCTCCAACGCGGCGACGTGCTGGGACACCGCGGACTGGGTGTAGCCGAGGTCGGTCGCCGCCTGGGTGAACGAACCCGTGCGCGCGACGGCGGCGAACGACCGGAGGTCGCGGAGGTCCATGACATCAGCATTGCCGATCTCGGGATCACCGATCATTGTTGGACGTACTGATGGGGAGAGCGCACGATCATCGGATGAACGCACCGACCGACTTGTCCGCTCCGCCTCGCCTCGCCCTCGTCGGCGATCGATCGTCCACCGTGCGCGCCCATGAGCGGATCCCGACCATCGTCGCGGCCCTGGGCGGCGGCGTCGATGGCGCCCCACTCGAACCGATCGACACCTATTGGCTGCACAGCACGTCGATCGACGAGGAGACCGATCTCGCCGGCTTCGACGGGATCTGGGTGATCCCCGGGAGTCCGTATGAGCACACGGCCGGCGTGCTGCACGCGGTGACGACCGCCCGCGAGCGTGGCATCCCGTTCCTCGGCACCTGTGGTGGCTTCCAGCACATGCTGCTCGAGTTCGCGCGCAACGTCGCCGGGCTCACAGCGGTGGAGCATGGTGAGACCGACCCACATGCCGAGGAACTGCTCCTCGTCGCGCTCGAGTGCTCGTTGCTCGGCGAGGAGGCGGACATCACCGTCGCGCCTGGCACGCGAGCAGCAGCGATCATGGGCGCCGGAGACCGGACGGAGCGGTACTTCTGCAGGTTCGGTCTCAACGATGCGTACCTTCCTGCGCTCGAGGCACACGGACTCGTCGTCAGCGGCCGCGACCCGAATGGCGAGGCGCGGATCGCTGAACTACCGACCCATCCGTTCTTCCTCGGCACGCTGTTCCAGCCGGAGCTCGCCTCCGACTCGACGTGGGTGCATCCGATCCTGCGCGCGTTCGGTTCGGCGGTACGCAACCACGCCGGCAGCGGCCAGTCAGGGATCGGGACTGGGATGGGGATGGGGATGGTAAATGCTTGGACGTCCAACTAATGTGAGCCCATGACGAGTCCCGGGAACCTGTACAGGCCGATCCATCCGGTTCGCTTCGTGACGGCGGCCAGCCTCTTCGACGGGCACGACGCGTCGATCAACATCATGCGCCGGATCCTGCAGGCCCAGGGCGCCGAGGTGATCCACCTCGGTCACAACCGCTCGGTCGACGAGATCGTCCGTGCGGCGGTGCAGGAAGACGTGCACGCGCTGGCGATCAGCTCGTACCAGGGCGGCCACGTCGAGTACTTCTCCTACCTGCTCGATCGGCTCCGCGACGAAGGCCGCAGCGATGTGCGGATCTATGGCGGTGGCGGTGGCGTGATCGTCGCCGAGGAGATCGAGCTGTTGCAGTCGCGCGGCGTGGCGCGCATCTTCTCGCCGCACGACGGTCAGCGGATGGGGCTGGCGGAGATGGTCAACACGATGATCCGCGAATCGGATCGGTCGCTCGACCTCCCTCACCCGACCGAGCCCGGCGCAACCATCGAGGATCTCCTCGGTGGGTCCGAGCGAGCGCTGGCCCGCATCATCACCGTGCTCGAGTCCGGTGCCGCTCCGGAGGCCCTGCTCGCTGCGATCGCGAGCGCGGCAGGGAAGCGGATCGTGCCCGTGCTCGGCATCACCGGCACCGGTGGCTCGGGCAAGTCGTCGCTGACCGACGAGCTGCTCCGCCGGTTCCGGCTCGCGCAGGGCGACAAGCTCAAGATCGCGGTCATCGCGGTCGACCCGACCCGACGCCGTGGTGGCGGCGCCCTCCTCGGCGACCGGATCCGGATGAACGCGATCGACAGCCCGAGCATCTTCTTCCGCTCGCTGGCAACGCGCGCCGCTGGCGCCGAGGTGCCCGAGTGCCTGGACGTGGTGATCGCCGCCGCCAAGGCCTGGGGCGCCGATCTCGTGGTGGTCGAGACGCCGGGGATCGGGCAGGGGGACGCGGCGATCGTGCCGCACGTCGACGTGCCGATGTACGTGATGACGCCCGAGTTCGGCGCGGCGTCACAGCTGGAGAAGATCGACATGCTCGACTTCGCCGAGGTGATCGTGATCAACAAGTTCGAGCGCCGCGGCGCGGAGGACGCGCTGCGCGATGTGCGCCGCCAGTACGCCCGCAACCGCGAGCTGTTCGACGTGGCCCAGGCCACGCTGCCGGTGTTCGGGACGATCGCGTCGCGCTTCAACGACGACGGTGTCACCGCGCTGCACCGCCATCTGGTGACGTTGTTGGCCGCGCGCGGGCTGCCCACAGAGGGTCCGGCGGACGACACCGCCGTCCGCACATCGACCAACCCCGGCGTGATCGTGCCGCCCGCCCGGCAGCGGTACCTGGCCGACATCTCCGAGACCGTGCGCAGCTACCACGCGCGAACTGTCGCTCAGGCCGAGGTCGCGCAGCGTCAACAGCAGCTCGACGCGACGGCACAGCTGCTCGAGGACCGTGGTCTCGACGTCGCAGCCGCTGATGTCGTCGGGCTCGCCCTGGACAACCGCGCCCACCTCGACCGCGACGTCGAGGCGCTGCTGGAGGCGTGGCCGCAACGTCGCGCGGAGCTGGCCGGCCCTGACCGCGCTGTGCGTGAGTCACTGTCCGGCACCCTGGTGCCGAAGCTGTCGCTGCCTCGCTTCGACGACCACGGCGCGCTCGTCCGCTGGCTGCGCAGCGAGAACCTGCCCGGGCACTTCCCGTACACAGCCGGCGTGTTCCCGTTCAAGCGCGAGGGCGAGGACCCGGCGCGCATGTTCGCGGGCGAAGGTGGTCCGGCACGCACCAACCGCCGGTTCAAGCTGCTGTCCGAGGGCCAGCCGGCGACCCGTCTCTCGACCGCGTTCGACTCGGTCACGCTGTACGGCTTCGACCCCGCCGAACGCCCCGACATCTACGGCAAGGTGGGCAACTCGGGCGTCTCGATCGCGACCCTCGATGACATGAAGGTGCTGTTCGACGGGTTCGATCTCTGCAGCGCGACGACGTCGGTCTCGATGACCATCAATGGGCCGGCACCGACGATCCTCGCGATGTTCGTGTGCACCGCGATCGACCAGCAGCTCGCCGCGTTCGCGGCCGAGCACGGACGCGAGGCGGACGCGTCCGAAGCTGCCGAGGTGCGCGCTCGCACGCTGCGCACCGTGCGCGGCACGGTGCAGGCCGACATCCTCAAGGAGGACCAGGGCCAGAACACGTGCATCTTCTCGACCGAGTTCAGCCTCGGCGTGATGGCCGACATCGCGCAGTGGTTCGTCGAGCACGACGTCCGCAACTTCTACTCCGTGTCGATCTCCGGCTACCACATCGCCGAGGCCGGCGCGAACCCGATCAGCCAGCTCGCCTTCACGCTGTCGAACGGGTTCACCTACGTCGAGTCCTATCTCGCTCGCGGCATGGACGTCGACGACTTCGCGCCGAACCTGAGCTTCTTCTTCTCCAACGGGATGGATCCGGAGTACACGGTGCTCGGTCGGGTCGCGCGGCGGATCTGGGCGATCGCGATGCGCGACCGGTACGGCGCGAGCGACCGCTCGCAGAAGCTGAAGTACCACGTGCAGACGAGCGGGCGCTCGCTGCACGCCCAGGAGATGGCGTTCAACGACATCCGCACCACGCTGCAGGCGCTGTGCGCGATCTACGACAACGCGAACAGCCTGCACACCAACGCCTACGACGAAGCCGTCACGACGCCGACGAACGAGTCCGTGCGTCGCGCGCTAGCGATCCAGATGGTGATCAACCGCGAGTGGGGTCTGGCGATGAACGAGAACCCGCTGCAGGGCAGCTTCATCGTCGAGGAACTGACCGAGATGGTCGAGGCCGCGGTGCTGGCAGAGCTGGACCGGATCTCCGAGCGCGGTGGCGTGCTGGGCGCGATGGAGACCGGCTACCAGCGTGGGCGGATCCAGGACGAGTCGATGGTCTACGAGCAGCGCAAGCACGACGGCACGCTGCCGATCATCGGCGTCAACACGTTCCTCGACCCGCACGGTTCCCGTGAGGCGTCGACGGTCGAGCTGGCGCGGTCGGACTCGGACGAGAAGGACGACCAGATCCGGCGACTGCGCGACTTCCAGCAGCGCCACGCCAACGATCGCCCGCCGGCCCTCGAGCGACTGCGCGCCGCAGCGTTGGCCGGTGACAACGTGTTCGCCGTGCTCGTCGATGCCGTGCGCTCCTGCACCCTCGGTGAGATCACTGACACCCTGTTCGAGGTTGGTGGCCGCTACCGCCGCAGCGTCTGAGCACGAGTCCGGGCCGCTGAGAGACGAGGGGTACGCTCGCCGGCGTCGGTGCGCGGTCGGGGGATGGACCGCAACTGACGGACGAGATCGGGGAGGCACAGATGGCTGAGCAGGACACACCGGCGACCGGGATGCGGTTCGCAGGACAGGTCGCGGTGGTCACCGGCGGCGCGCGCGGGATCGGGCGGGAGTACTCGCTGCTGCTCGCCGCCGAGGGCGCCAGCGTCGTCGTCAACGATCTCGGCGGGGATCGTGCCGGCGTCGGCGCGGATCCGGGCGAGGCTCAGCGCGTGGTCGACGAGATCACCTCGGCCGGCGGCATTGCCGTCGCCGACGGGCACGACGTGGCCCTCGACGGTGCCGGGGTGATCGCCACCGCGCTGGCCCAGTTCGGACGGATCGACCTCGTCGTCAACAACGCGGGCATCTCCGGTGGCGGTCGCCTCGACCAGATCCCTCCAGCGGACTTCGATCGGATGCTCGCGGTCCATCTGGGCGGCACGCTGGCGGTCTGCAGAGCGGCGTGGCCGCACCTCCGTGCACAGGGCTTCGGGCGGGTCGTGAACACGTCGTCGGCATCGGTCTTCGGCCTCGGCGGCACCAGCGCCTACATCACCGCAAAGGCGGCCATCTTCGGGCTGACTCGGGCGATCGCTCGCGATGGCATCGGTGATGGCATCGTCGTCAACGCGGTCATGCCCTCGGCGTACTCACGCCTGACCGCGCAGAGCCCGGAGTTCGCTCCGGTGATGGAGGCCGGCTTCCCGGCCGGGCGAATCGCGCCGTTCGTCGGCGCGCTCCTGGCGCGCGAGGTGCCATGCCACGGCGAGACGTTCGTGGTCGGTGGTGGCCGGGCGGCGCGCGTCGTCCTGGCCACGGTGCCCGGGATGATCGACATCTCCACGATCGACGACTGCCTGCAGCGGTTCGACGATGCGATGTCGCTGGATGATCTGTTCGTGCCGGCTGATGCCGTCGCTGCCGTCGTCTACGAATGCCAGCGGATCGGTCTCGACCTGTCCGCGTTCGCTGCCGCCGACTGAACCCCGCGAAGCACGACGGCTGAGCGGCGGGCGCTCGGCTCTGATCGCCGCGCCATCGGTGGCCCCGGAGGACGTTCGGAGAACTTCGGAGGAAGTTCGGAGAAGTTTGCATCCGCATTCGATCCGGCGCCGAAAGAGTGGCAATGAACATCCGCACCGCCCTTCCTGCCCTCGTGGCAACCATCGGCTTGGCCGCCTTCACGGCCGGCTGCAGCAGCGACAGCAAGAGCGCCGCGACCACGGCTGCGCCGGTCACCACCGCCGCTCCGGCCGCAACGACGGCAGCGACAGCTGCGCCGACGACTGCTGCCACGACCGCTCCGGCAGCCTCCTCCGCCGACACGACGGCCGGGTCCACCGCGTCGAGTGGTGCGGCGACCGGCGGGTCCGCCGTCGCCATCGCAGGTTTCAAGTTCGGCCCGCCCGAGATCGATGTCAAGGTCGGGGACACGGTCACCTGGACCAACAACGACAAGCAGCCCCACACCGCGACGTCGGCGGGCGCATTCGACACCGGCAGCATCGCCCCTGGCGCGACCGGCACAGCGACCTTCAGCAAGGCGGGCACGTTCGAGTACATCTGCTCGTTCCACCCCTTCATGAAGGGCAAGGTCGTCGTCAGCTGAGCTCTGCCGACGATCGGACCATCAACCCCACCCAGCTCCAAACCACCCAGCCTGAACAACAAGGAGACAGCATGCAGATCACCTCACGAGAGTTCCAGGCGCTTGCCGCCGACGTCGATGACCTCCACAACGAGAGCATGAAGACGTTCGCCGAAGAGACCGCAGAACTCCACCTGGACGCCTACAAGGCCTCCCGCCGTACCTTCATGGCCGGCTCGGCCGGCCTGGTCGGGGCCGTTGCGATCGGCAGCGCACTCGTGCTCCCCGGCCTTTCCCAGCGGGTTGCTGCGGCCGGTCTCGACGACAAGACGATCGCCGGCTACGCCCAGAGCGTCGAGCTCGCGGCCGTCGCCGTCTACACGATGGCGGCGCCGCTGCTCACCTCGGCCACGTTGCCCGTCGCGCAGATGTTCCTGGCCCACCACCAGGCCCACGCCGACGCGTTTGGCGCGGTCGCCGGCGACAAGGCGGTCAAGGCCCCCAACGCCAAGCTCGTTGCCGCAGTCGGCCCCACGCTGGCCGGGTTGAAGACCGAAGCCGATGCGCTCGGGTTCGCCTTCGTGCTCGAGGGCCAGGCGGCGTACACCTACGCTGCGGCGCTCACGCTCTTGCAGGATCCGGCCTACGCCGCGGCCACCGCGACGATCCTGCCGATCGAGGCGCAGCACCAGACGGTGCTGGGCATCGCCCTCGGCAAGAAGGTCACCGATGTCTTCCCGACCGGTGCCTTCGAATCTTCCGCCCTCGGCGATGGCACCGATCCGCTCAAGGGTCTCGACCCGGCGACCTTCGGCTGATCCCGAACTCCACGAAAGGACGATGACTCATGAGCAACAATGACCTCAACAACGAAGAGATCCGCCGCCAGCTGCGTTCCATCGATGCGATGAACAAGGAGGCGATGCCGATGTGGCGCAATGCCCTCACCCGGATGTTCGGTGACCCCAACATGTCGACGGACGACAAGGCGGCGCTCCTCGGCGTGCCGGCCCCTGGTCGCCGCGACATCTTCAAGATGGGCGGTGCCGCGATCGCCGGTGCCGCGCTGCTGGCAGCCTGCGGCAGCGACGACAAGAAGTCGGCCACCACGACGGCATCCACCGTTGCGCCGACCACGAGCGTGGCCAGCACGACTGCGGCAACCACGGCGGCCACCACGGGTGCGACGACGCCCGCCACAGAGGGATCCACGGCGGCGACCGAGGGCTCCACGGCCACCACCGACGGCGGCGGCAACATGGACCTGACGCTGGCCAAGACGGCAGCGTCGCTGGAGAAGCTGGCCGTCGACGTCTACGGCACCGCTGCGGCGCTGCTCACCACCCCGGCCGTGCTCGACGCAGCGAAGCTGTTCGCCGGGCACCACCAGATGCACCTCGATGCGCTGAACGGCGTCATCACCGGTGCCGGTGGCAAGGCGGTCACCGAGCAGAACAAGGCAGTGTTCAACGCGCTCATCAAGCCGTCACTGGACAAGGCCAAGAGCGAGTCGGACGCCCTGATGATCGCAGTGGCCCTGGAAGAGGCAGCGGCGCAGACCTACACCTTCGCCGGCGGTGCGCTCTCCACCCCGGAGCTGCGCTCGACGATCATGACGATCGGCGGCGTCGAAGCCCGCCATGCGGCAGTCCTGCGCATGGTCGCCCTGGCGATGACCCCGTTCGACGTGTTCCCCGACAAGCGGGCCTTCTTCCCCGGCGACAACCCGCTGGCTGCGATCGATGGTGCACTCATCAGCTGACCTCCCCCTGCAGCTGAGCAGAGTGTCGAGCCCCGGCTTCGGCCGGGGCTCGTTCGCGTACAATCTCCGCCCATGAGCAGCGTCAACGTGTCGGATCTCGAGTACGCACCGCCGGGGGCCGATTCGTTGTTCTTCGACGTCAGCTTCGGCGTCGCGCCGGGCGAGCACGCGGCGTTGGTCGGGGCGAACGGTGTCGGCAAGAGCACGATCCTGCGCATCCTCAGCGGCGAGCTGGAGGCCGATGACGGCGAGTTCGCGGTGGGCGGCTCGATGCTGTCGATGACCCAGGACGTCGGCATGTCGCGTCCTCAGGACACGCTGCGCGAGATGTTGATCGAGGTCGCCCCGGGAGCGCTGCGCACGGCCGGTCGGGTGCTGGTGGCGGCCGAGCGCGGACTGCTCGACGGCACCGACGACGGCATGGGCTACGCCACGGCGCTCACCGACTGGGGCGATCTGGGTGGCTACGAACTGGAGATGCGCTGGGAAGCCGCCGCCCGCCGCAGCGTGAAGACACCGATCGACGACTTCTCCACTCGACTGGTGTCCGAGCTGTCCGGCGGCGAGCGCAAGCGGCTCGTGCTCGACCTGCTGCTGACCTCCAACGCGGACGTTCTGCTGCTCGACGAGCCCGACAACTACCTCGACATCCCGACCCGCGGGTGGCTCGAAGAGCAGATCCGCACCAGCAAGTCGACGATCCTGATGGTCAGCCACGACCGCACCCTGCTCGAGCGGGTGGCCACCAAGATCGTGGTGATCGAAGGCTCCGGCTGCTGGGTCCACGGCGGCTCGTACCGCACGTTTCCCGAGGCGCGCGCCAAGCGCCAGGAGCTGCTCGGCGATGCCGTGAAGCGGTGGAACGATGAGGAACGTCGTCTCTTCCAGCACATGAAGATCATGAAGCAGCGTGCTGCGCAGAACTTCAAGAACGCCACCAAAGCCAACGCTGCTGAGACGCGGTGGGAGAAGTTCGTCGCTGTCGGCCCGCCCCCACCGCCCGTGCCGAACCAACAGATCCACGTTCGCCTGCGCGGTGCCGATTCGGCACGACGGGTCGCCCAGATCCAGGACGTCTCGATCGGCGACCTCTTCCTGCCGTTCTCCGACGAGATCCACTTCGGCGAGCGCCTGGGCCTGATCGGTCCGAACGGCACCGGCAAGAGCCATCTCCTCGGCGCTTTGGCCGGCAGCGCAGTTCCGGACCACGGCACGATCAGCTTCGGGCCACGCACGTCGGTCGGCGTGTTCACCCAGATCAACGACCGGGCCGACTTCCGCGGCCGAACCTGCTTCGAGATCGCCCGCGACCGTCTGCACGACGACGAGCGTTCGATGAAGTCGCTCGCCCGCTACGGCTTGGTCAACAACGCCCGCCAGGAGTTCCAGACCTTGTCGGGTGGTCAGAAGGCGCGGCTGGAGATCCTCTGCCTCGAGCTCGAAGGTCACAACGTGCTCCTGCTCGACGAGCCGACCGACAACCTCGACATCGAATCGTCGGAAGCGCTCGAGCAAGCCCTCGACGGATTCCAGGGAACCGTGGTGGCGGTCAGCCACGACCGCACCTTCTTGTCGACGTTCGACCGGTTCTTGATGATCACCGACGACGGCGAGGTCTACGGGCTCCCCGACTACGAGATCGCGATGGCCGGCCTGGCCAAGCCCGATCAGCTGGCCTCGCTGCGCCTCGCCAAGGTGCTGACGTGACGGTCCCAGCGTGACGCGGCCTGCGATCGTCGCGCTGCTCGGTGCTGGATGTCTGCTGGTCGGCTGCTCGTCCGACGCGCACGAATCGGCGGTCGCACCGTCCTCCGTCTCGACAGCGGCGTCGATCCCACCCACGTCGGCGACGGCCGCCGTCACGCTGCCGGACGTGCCCGCTGCCACGGTCGCGGAGCCGACGACCGCGCCGCCCGCGCCGCCGACTTCGTCCGAGCCGACGACGACTGCCCCGACCACGACGGTCGCACCGGCCACGACTGTGGCACCGACCACGATCGCCGCGACCACGACGACGATCGCGACGACGACGCCGTACGGGCTGCCCGTGCCGGCGGGGGGTCCGATCGGCTACGCCCACGAGCACCACGACTACCCGGCCAGCGACGTGTTCGCCGGAGGCTGCGGGTCGCCGATCATCGCGCCGGTCAACGGCGTCATCCTCGAGGCCCGGCGCACGGACAGCTGGGTCGCCTCGGTCGACAACCCGGCGACGCGCGGCGGGCGGTCGGTAACGATCCTCGGCGACGACGGAGTTCGCTACTACCTGGCCCACTTCCAGGCGATCACCGACGGGATCGAGCCAGGAGTGCGGGTCACGATCGGCCAGTCACTCGGTCAGATGGGCATGAGCGGCAAGGCAGGTGCGTGCCACGTGCACTTCGCGATCTCGCCACCGTGCCCCGGCCAGGAGTGGGCCGTGCGGCGGGGCGTGATCTGGCCCTGGAAGTACCTCGACTCGTGGCGCAAGGGCGAGCAGCTCAGCCCGGTCGGCGAGATCGAACAGTGGGTCGTCGACCACCCGACGGCCTGCGCCGACGCGATGGCCGACCCCAACGCCGCGGACTCCTGAGCCTGCTCAGGGTCGGCGGTCGGCGATGGCGCCGATGCGGATCGCCTCACGCTGCTGGTCGCTGAGCGTGTCGCCGACCGCGCCCACCGCGAGGGTGGCGGCCGACCTGCTGATGCTGCCGCGGTGACGGCGGAGCAGCTCGGTGACCTCGCCCTCGGAGAGCGCGGCGGTGAGCCGGCCGAGGTCCGCCGCCATCACCTCGCACGCATCGCGGACTCGCTGGAACATCGCGATCGCGTCGGCCGGCCGGGCACCCGCTGCAACGAGATCGGCAATGAGGTCCAAGGCCGCGGGGGACCGCACCCGCCACTCACCGGGGCGACCGGCGACACGGTCGATCAAGCGTGCCTGGATCGCAGCTCGGCGCAGTGCCGGGCGAGCCAACGGCGCCAGCAGTTCGAGGAGCTGGTCCTCGGTGCAGAGCACGCTCGCTTCGTCGACCGGAACCAACGCCGCGTCCGTGCCCAGCACGCTGTGCAGCCCGCCACCTGCCTCCCAGGCTGCGAACAGGTCGCGCATGCCTGCGAGCGAGTAGCCACGATCCTGGAGTCGGGCGATGAGCGCGAGCCGATCGAGGTGCGCCGACCCGTAGTGGCCGACCCGCCCGTGACGGACGGGCGGCGGCAGCAGGACCTCGGTCTGGTACTGCCGGATGGTGCGCGAGGGGACACCGGACGCAGCCGTCAACTGGTCGATCGTGAGCTGATCGGGGGTCAGCTTCTCGGGGGTGCTCGCGGCCATGCCGTCAGCCTAGTCCAACTCGAACTTCGTTGACCGTTACAGTGTTCACTGTTATGGTTGGCGAGTGCTCGACGACGACCTCCTCCGCATCCTCGCGGAGCACCTCGGCACGTCGGTGGCCTTCGCCAGCCCACCCGTGCCGCTGTCGGGTGGCTTCTGGGCGGAGATCTGGTCCTTCCAGATCACCGGCGGGCCGCCGGCGTGGGACCGACCGCTCGTCCTGCGGGTGATGCCGGATGCGTTCGTGGCTCGCCGTGAGATCGCGGTGCAACGCGCCGTTGCCGACCTCGGCTTCCCGACGCCGCGGGTGCTGTTCGACGGCGACGATGTCGCCGTCGGCGGCGCGTTCATGGTGATGGCCAAGGCTTCCGGGACGACGCCATTGGGCGGCCTCGACCTCGGGATCTCCGGCCTGACCCAGCTGCCGCGGACGCTTCGACGGCTCCCCGGCCTCCTCGCCTCGGTCGCAGCGCAGCTGCACGGGCTGGAGGTCGAGATAGTGGAGGAGGCCTTCGCCGGAGCCGGTGGTGTGCCCGGTGCGGATCCACGTCGCCAGGAGATCCGAGCCGCGGCGCAGACCGCCGCCGATGGGTTCGACGCGCTCGACCGGTGGTTCGACGACCACGCGCCGGCCATGGAGCGGCGGGTGGTGTCGCACGGCGATCTGCACCCGTTCAACCTGCTCGTCGACGACGGCGGGGTCACCGTGCTCGACTGGACGAACGCCAACCTGCTCCCGGCCGAGTTCGATCTCGGGTTCACGGCCGGGCTGCTGCGCTGCGCCCCGATGGCAGCTCCGCGTCCGCTGCGGCCGGTGGTCCGCAGGGTGACGGCGTGGCTGGCCGACTCGTTCGTCCGTCGCTACGAGGCGGCCCGGCCCGGATGGTCGCTCGATCCGGCCGCGTTGGCGTGGTTCGAGGCGTTGCAGCACGGGCGGTGCCTCGCCGAGGTCGCGTCGGCTCGGCGTGGCCTCAGCACCATCGTCGGCGCGGCGCACCCGTTCGAGACATCGGCCGACGCCATGCTGGCCAGGGTCCTGCGGCTGACGGGAATCAGGCTGACGTTGCCGCCGCGGCTTGCTCCAGCAGGCTGAGCACGGCGGGCGCTGCTCCCCGCCAGAGGGCGGTGAGCGGCCGGGCGAGGTCGAGCCCATCGACGGCGACGGTGGCGAGCCGTCCCGTCGCGACGTCGTCGCTGACCGCCAGTTCACTCATCACCGTCGGTGCGACGCCAGCAGCGACGGCATTGCGGACAGCCGCCGTCGATGCCAGCTCCAGCACAGGTTCGACCATCCGCAGCCCGACACGGGCGAGTGCGCGCTCCAGGGTCACGCGTGTGCCGGACCCCTCCTCGCGCAGCACGAGTGGCGTCTCGGCAAGGTGACGCGGCAGCAGCATCGACCGCCGACGACGCCACGGATGATCGGGCGAGACCACGACGACCAGCCGGTCGTGGGCGACGACTCGTGTGTGCAGACCTTGGATCGCCTCCGGCGTCTCCACGAACCCGAGACCCACGTGACCGTTGCGGACCATGTCGATGACGGCAGCCGAGTTGGCGACCGAGACCTTGATCCGCGTCTGGGGATGCCGAGCGTGCACCACGGCCAGCCATCCCGGCAGCAGCTGCTCGGCGATCGTCAGGCTGGCGGCCATCGACATCCCGGCGGTCGAGTCCTTGAGCGACTGCACGGCCCGACCCATGCGCTCGGCGTGAGCCAGGATGTCGCGAGACCACTCGACCATCGCCGCTCCGGCCGGTGTGGGCGTGCAACCCGTCGTCGATCGCTCGACCAGGAGCAGGCCGAGACGGGACTCGAGCCGAGCGATCCGCATCGACGCGGCCGGTTGACTCACGCCGTGACGGGCGCCGGCCTGCGACAGGCTGCCGAGCTCGACCACGCTGACCAGCAACGCGAGCGCATCGAGATCGTCGAGGCCGGGCGTGACTGCCATCAGCAAACCTTATATCGTTGCGTCGTCGAGCCGTCTAGCTGCGGCGACGAAGGCGGCGCACGCTGGGGTCGTGACTGCACTGCTCCATCGTCCCCGTGCGGCGCCGGCGGCCCGATCGAGATCACTGGTGCCCGGACTCGCGTTGACGGCCGCCGCCGTGGCCGTCGGGTTCTGCGTGCACGCGTTGATCGACTCGGTGTCGCCGCTCGTCGTCGGCGTCGCGCTGGGCGCGATCGTGGCCAACACCGTCGGCATCGGCGACCGGCTGGTGCCCGGCGTGAGGTTCGCGGCCAAGCGGCTGCTGCGGATCGGCGTGGTCCTGCTCGGCTTCCAGCTCTCGCTCGGTCAGCTGCGCACCCTCGGTGGGCCAGGGCTCGGCGTGGTTGCGCTCACCGTCGCGGCCACGTTCTTCGGCACGAGGTGGGCGGGTCGTCGGCTCGGTCTCTCGGACGGGATGTCGTTGCTCGTGGCGACCGGCTACTCGATCTGCGGCGCATCCGCGATCGCGGCTGTCGAGGACATCGCCGGTGCCGACGACGAGGAGGTCGCGTTCTCGATCGCCCTCGTGACCCTGTGCGGGACCTTGTCGATCTTCGTGCTGCCCGCGCTCGGGAACGTGCTCGGCCTCCATGGCGCGGCGTTCGGAAGTTGGGTCGGTGCCAGCGTGCACGATGTCGGCCAGGTCGTCGCCGCGGCGACGCCCGGCGGGTCGCTGGCCGTGCAGACAGCGGTGATCGTCAAGTTGACGCGGGTCGTGCTGCTGGCACCGTTGGTCGCCGGCCTGAGCGTGGCTCGACGCCGGCGCGAGACACGACAGCGAGCGGGCGGGCCGGTCGACACGACGGCGCATCGCCGGCCGCCGATGGTCCCGCTGTTCGTCGTCGGCTTCCTGGCCGCAGTCGCCGTGCGTTCCTCCGGGATCGTTCCCGGCGCGACGCTGGCGGTGGTCAAGGACGTGCAGGCCGGTCTGCTGGCCGCGGCGTTGTTCGGGCTCGGCTGCGGCGTGCGCATCGCCCGGCTGCGCCGTGTCGGCGGCCGTCCGCTCGTCCTGGGACTGATCTCGTGGGTGCTCGTCGCGGGTGTCGCGCTCGCTGCCACGCGCGTCCTGCCGCGGTGACCGGAGCTCGGCTCAGTGCGTGGGGACGATGGCGGGCAGCAGGACCACGAAGGTCGCGCCGCCGCCGTTGCCCACGCCCGCGCCGGTGACCGTCACCGACCCGTGATGGGCCTGCACGACCCGGCTGACGATCGAGAGCCCGAGGCCGGCGCCACCCTGTTGCCGGGCACGGTGTTGATCGAGCCGGACGAACGGGTCGAACACCTTGTCGCGATCATCCAACGGCACGCCGGGTCCGTCGTCGCTGACCCGGATCTCGACCATCGCGCGGCCCGAGACCGGCACGGCGCGCAGGCCGATCGTGACCGTCTGCTCCGCGTGGCGCAATGCGTTGTCGACCAGGTTGGTGACGACGCGGCGGAGCTGCTCGCCATCGCCGGGGACCTGGATCGCCGGCAGGGCTCCTTCGGCGACCAGGAGGCGGCCCGGCGGCAGCGGGCGAGCGAGCTCCTCCTGCAGCAGCGAGGTGACGTCGACGCTGGCGATGCGCAGGACCTCTGACCCTGCATCGGCGCGGGCAAGCGTCAGCAGGTCGTCGGTGAGGTGTTGCATCCGTTGATCCTGGAGCAACACGTCGTCGGCAACCGTCGGCCAGTCCGCTCGGTCGGGGTGGGCCACAGCGACCTCGATCGCCATCCTGATGTTGGCGATGGGGGTGCGCAGCTCGTGCGATGCGTCGGCGACGAAGCGGCGTTGCGCGTCACTGGATGCCTGCAGCCGGTCGAGCATGTCGTTCAGCGTCACGGCCAGCCGCGCGATCTCGTCGCCGGTCGGCGGGATCGGCACCCGGCGATCGAGCTGCCGACCGGTGATCGATTCGGCCTCGGTGCGCATCGCCTCGACCGGACGCAGGGCGCGACCGACGACGAGCCACACCGTGACGGCGACGATGAGCAACAGGATCGGCACGATCACCAGGAGCGAGGTGCGCAGGAGATCCGCACCGCGGGCGTATCCGCTGAGCGATGTGATCACCACGACGGTGCGATCCTGCCCGCCGATCGGGACCACGGCCACCTCCGTCAGCCACGGTCCACCGCGCACGCCGTCGATGTCGTCGACCACCTTGCGTCGCTGCGGGCCGGGATCGCGCAGAGCGGGTGTGCCGGCCAGCTGGCCGCTGGCGGCAACGACGGTGCCGTCGGCGCCGAGGACCTGGATCAACGTCAGGTGAGGTGTGTCGAGCGACGGCAACGGGTCGGGCAGCGCTCCGTCGACGGCCAGCGCAGCGACCGCCTGGGCGCGCGCCTCGACCTCGCCCGACTGGGAGTGCAGGAGGGCGCGGCGGAACAGGCCGAGCAGTGCGAACGACCCGAGAAGGAGCGCGACGAGCACCACGGCGGTGGCGAGGATCGTGATCCGTGTCCGCACCGAGCCCCTGCGCCGCCGACGGCTTGCGGTCTCAGCCATCGGAAGCGACGAGTCGATAGCCGCTGCCGCGGACGGTCTCGATCGAGCTCCGACCGAAGGGCCCATCGATCTTGCGGCGGAGGTAGCCGATGTAGACCTCGACCACGTTCGTGGCGAAGCCGTCCATGCCGTCCCACACGTGGAACAGCAGCTCGTCGCGGGCCACGATGCGTCCCTCGCGATGGGCCAGGTAGGCGAGCAGTGCGAACTCCTTGGCCGTCAGGACGATCTCGTCGTCGCCCCTCCAGCAGCGGTGCTTGGAGATGTCGATGCGCAGGTCGCCGATCGTGAACATGGCCGACTGGCTGGTCGACCCGCGCCGGATCAATGCCCGCAGCCGGGCCAGCAGGACAGGGTATGAGAAGGGCTTGGAGAGGAAGTCGTCGGCGCCGGTGTCCAATGCCTCGGCCTGGTCGAGGTCGCCGTCCTTGGCGGTCAGCATCAGGATCGGCACGGTCTCGCCGGCGGCCCGCAGCTGGCGGGCGACCAGGAACCCGTTCAGCCCCGGCAACATGATGTCGAGCACCATCGCGTCGAACGAGAACTCCAGGGCACGGGCGAGGCCAACGGCCCCGTCGTGGACGACATCGACCACGTAGCCCTCGGCTTCGAGGCCGAGACGCAGGGACGCAGCCATCGAGACCTCGTCTTCGACCACCAGCACGCGCATCCGGGCAGTCTCGCAGGCGTTGCCTAAGGACTGGGTAAGTCGGGGAGACCGGGCCGTGGAGCCGAGGGTCAGGCGCGTGACGGCCCCTCAGCGTCCTCTTATGTCGTTGTGGTTGAGTGCTCTGCATGAGCTCGCCGACACCAACCTCAAACGGGTCAGCTGCCGGCACGTCGCCAGCAGGACGTGCTGCAGCGCTCAACCAGTTCCTCAGCCGTGCCCAGCACGCGCTGCTCGCCGCCCGGTTCACGGGCACCACGGCCTCCCTCCTCGATCAGCCCCGCGCCCGCGTCTGAACCGGTTATCCTGGTGTCGTGCCGCGTCACCACGTCGTCCCGCCGGAGCACATCGCCCGGTTCCGGAGCGGAAGGAGCTGCTTGGACTTCGTCCACAGCGGCACCGACGAGCACATGCGGGAGCTCGTCCATGACGCCGCCGACCTGGCCACGTGGCTGGCGATCGTCACCGACGCGCCGACCATCCGCGTGCGTCGCGGCGACCTCGAACGGGCCAAGCAGCTGCGCGAGGCGATCCGCCTGACGGCGCTCGACGTCGTGGCCGGCGTCGCCCTCCGAGCTGAGCACCTGACCGTGATCAACACGTGTGCCGAGCAGGCGCCGCTGGTGCCGGCGCTGTCCAGCACCGGTGAGATCCGCTTGCAGTCCGGCACGGCCGTGCAAGCGCTGTCCTCGATCGCCCGCGACGCGATCGACCTGTTCGCCGCGGAGCTCGATCCGCAGCGGGCTGCTGCGGATCGGCAGTCCGCAGCGCGTCCGTGTCGCTTGCGGGTCTGCGCCGCCGACGATTGCGGCCTGTTCATCCTCGACACCTCGCGACCGAACAACCGGCGGTGGTGCTCGATGGAACTGTGCGGCAACCGCAGCAAGATCCGCGCCTACCGCGCCCGCGCCGGAGACTGACGTGCTTGCATCGACATCTATGTAACCGCTATAAAGGGTTACATGTCGATCGGAAGCATCCAACGGTCACGGCAGCGTTGGCGGGTGGTGGTCAGCGCGGGCACCCACGCCGATGGACGCCGCCGGCAGGTCGTCCGCACGGTGGACACCGAGCGCGAGGCGCATCAGATGCTGGCGGCGATGGTGGACGAGTTCGGGTTGTCCGCCGAGCGGCGCCGTCACCCGGGACGAGAGTCAGGGCCGCGGGTCTTCAGCGTGTCGTTGCTGCTGGCCGGCGGTCCGCTCGGCCTGTTGCCGCGCCGGTCGCTGCAATCGGTGGCCGATGCGGTGGGCGTCCCGATCGAGACGGCGCGTGCCGCGTATCACAGCGGGCTGACGTCGTTCGAAGCTGATCGCTGGGCGGTTGCGTGCAAGGTGCATCCGTTCGAGGTGTGGGGCTGGCCCTGGGTGGACCTCGTCGCGACCGGCTGAGTCGATGCTGGTATGCACACCACCACGCTGTCCGGGGCGCAAGGGTCGTCGTCGACCGCGCAGCGCCGTACGGTCCTGACCCATGCGATTGCCAACGCCTGCGACTCCTGCCGTCTCCCACCGCGCCGCCAACGTGCGTTCCTCGGCGATCCGCGACCTGCTCGCCAATGCCCGAGTGCCTGGCATGCTCTCGCTGGCCGGCGGCCTGCCCGAGCCGAGCACCTTTCCGGTGGAGCTGTTGGCCGAGGCCGCACGCCGGCAGGTGCTCGAGCACCGCGACGTGCTCCAGTACGCGCCGACCGAAGGTGATCCGCGGCTGCGCGAGCACATCGCCGCCTACGAGTCGGTCCGCCAGTCCCGCCTCGTCGATCCCGACCACGTGCTGGTCACCACGGGGAGCCAGCAGGCGCTGGCCATGGCGGCCGGTGTGGTTGCCGATGCAGGGGACACGATCGCGGTCCCGCATCCCTGCTACCTCGGTGCGTTGCAGACGTTCGGCGCGGCCGGGCTGGTGATCCATCCGGTCGGCACTCGCGACGGTCAACTCGATCTCGACCACCTCGAGGCCGAGCTCGTGGGTGGTCTCTCGATCCCCGCGATGTACGTCGTCGCCAACCACGGCAACCCCGACGGCACTCGCCTGAACGATGCGACCAACCGCCGCCTGGCCGTGCTGGCGGAGCGATTCGGGTTCTGGCTGCTGGAGGACGATCCGTACCGCGAGCTGTGGTTCGACGACGCGCCGGTGGCTGCGCTGGGCAGCCACACAGCGAACGTGCTCAGCCTCGGCAGCTTCTCGAAGACGATTGCGCCGGGTCTGCGCGTCGGCTGGATCGTGGCCGAGGGCGACGCGCGCGGGGCGTTGGTGCGGCTCAAGCAGGCGGCCGACCTGCACACGCCGGCGTTGTCGCAGGCGCTGATCGCCGACCTGCTCGACAACCGCGGCTGGTTCGTGTCGCACACCGACTCGCTGCGCGCCCTGTACGCGTCGCGCCGCGACGCGATGGCCGACGCGCTGCACACCACGTTCGGGTCGCGGTTCCACTTCACGCCGCCGACCGGGGGGATGTTCGCCTGGGGTGAGCTGGAGGACGTCGACACGTCCGCCCTGCTGGCCGGCGCGCTGGCCCAGGGCGTGTGCTTCGTGCCGGGCGCGGAGTTCGAAGCCGGCGGTCCGTCGCTCGGATCGTGGCTCCGGCTCAGCTACGCGACGTTGAGCGCCGACCAGCTCCACGAAGGGGTGCGCCGAGTCGCGGCCGCGGTCGAACTGCTCGACGCCGATCGGGAGTCGCTCGTCGCGACCAGCTGAGCGGCAAGAATGACGTGATGTCGTTCGATCCCCAGTCCAACGATCGTCAGTCCAATGATCCGCAGGGCGGTCCCGGGCGACCACGGTCGACCCCGATCCCCGATGCCGACGGCGGTGGGTTCTCGATGCCGCCACCGACTGCGGCGCAGTACCTCGGCGAGCAATCGAGCCTGCCGTGGACGCCGCAACCCGGACCGAACGTCAACGCCCCGTTCAACGCCGGCTTCGCCGGCATCGACGCCGGAACTTCGAGTCGATCCGGGCTGAAGATCCTGGTGCTCGTGATCGCGCTCGTGTCCGTCGTCGGTGCCGGCGCGATTGCATTCGTCGCCTCGCGCGCTGCGGACGACTTCGCCCAGCAGCTCCCGAACTTCCCGCAGGCCCCGACGACCTCACCCCGCACGACCGAGAACGTGCACCCGAACGCGACGTCGGTCCTGCCGCCGGTCGTGCTCACGCCGACGACGTTCGGTCCCGCCGTCGTGCTCCAGCCATCGGCCACAGACGGCCTGGCCACGACCCTGCCGACTCCGCCGCCGACCACGTTGCCGGCCCCTCCACCGACCGACTTCCCCGACGGCGCCGCAACGCTGTACGACGGCAGCGCACCGCGAGCGGTCGTCGAGCAGATGTCGTTCGTGCTCGTCGGCGCGCCGCTGACCCAGGTCGTGATCACGTCCGACTTCGCGGTCGCGACGGCGCAGGATCCCTCGAACCCCGGCCAGCTGATCGGGGCGCAATGGCGCGATCGCAGCGTCAGCAACGCCGACATCACCTCCAGCGGTGGCCCCCAGGACCTGAGCTTCCAGCTGTTCACCGAGGCCGACGTGAACTGGGAGGCCATCGGCGGGCTGGTCCAGCAGGCACCCGGTCTGCTCGGGCTCGCCGACGGCCAGGTGACCCAGGTGCAGGTGCAGCGGATCGGCACCGGCAACCCGCCCCCGGTGGTGATCGACGTGTACGTCGATGGGCCGTCCGGCAAGGGTTTTGTCGAGGCGTCAGCGGCCGGTGACGTGCTTTCGGCCAACCCCGGCTGAACCGGCCCGGGCGAGTGGGCCATGATGGCGGGGTGATGCCGAACGGCGAGTCGGGCGAAGAGCGCGCGGCCGATGACGTGACCGCGTGGTGCGATGCCCATGCGCCAGCCGTGTTCGCATGGTTGTGCCGGCTGGTCGGTGGTCAGGAGGCGACGAACCTGCTGCCCGAGGTCTTCGTCAAGGTCTTGCCGGTGATGCCCGTGGAGCCCGACGCGCTCCTCGCGGTTGCGTTCGGCCTCGCCACCGCATCAGCCGTGGAGTCGGCAAGCCTGGAGGATCCGGAGCCGACGGTGTCGTCCGAGCCGGCCCTGCTGGCAGCGCCGAGCGAC
This sequence comes from Ilumatobacteraceae bacterium, assembly GCA_025463425.1. GTDB lineage: Bacteria > Actinomycetota > Acidimicrobiia > Acidimicrobiales > Ilumatobacteraceae > WLMZ01. Next base: position 33,478 of record JAOBWQ010000020.1, read on the forward strand.
CTGACGGTGCTCGACCGCGCCCTGCTGGATCTGCACAGCGTGCAGGGTCGCTCCGCCGAAGACATCGCGGCGATCATCGGTCGTCCCTCTTCGGAGATCGCAGGCATCGCGTCCGGCGCCGAACAGCGAGCACGGGACGTGTTCCCCGACTCGACGTTCGCCGAGATCGGACGCTCGCGCGAGACATGGCTGGACGACCAGACCCGGGCGCGATGCCGCGAGGCGATCACGGGCATCACCGACTCCTCCGACCCGGCCGATGGCGGTCGACCCGCGGGTGCGCGGCCTGCACGCGGTGCGCGGTCCGCGCGGGGTCCGATGTCGGCTCGCGCCCGTGCCGTCGCCGTGGTGGCGGTCGTCGCGCTGCTGTCGCTCGGTCTGTACTGGCTGCACTCCGGCACCGAGCCATCCACTCGCGACAGCGCGACGCCGACCACGCCAGCATCGGGGCCCACCGAGGCGCCGGGCTTCGTGCTCGGTACGGCACCTGCCGGCTTCGTCGCCGCCGGCAGCGTGCGCATCGAGGCCGCGCCGAGCGGTGGCTCAGCCCCGGGCCAACTGCAGCTGTGGGCCACGCCGGACGCGCAGCGCACCGCCGGGCGCTGGTTCGCCGTCGTCACCGAGCGCTGCGCGCCGATCGACACCTCGATCACGGTGGCCAGCGGCGCGTCGGCGCGCGTCAGTGTCAACGGGGTGAGCGGTGTGATCACCGGGAGTGCGGATGGCGTGCGGACCCTGCGCGCCCAGAGCGGCACGAACGAGCTGACCAGCCGCACCCTCGTCGTCGAGGCCTTCGGGTACACCAACGACCAGCTCGTCGCCGTTGCTTCGACGGTGCTGCTCGGCGACCGGGTCAAGGATCCGAGCGAGCTGGCCACGCCCAGCTGCGCGACGGACCAACCCGACGTGGTCACCGAGTTCGACGCCTCGTTCGGTGCGGTGAAGCGGGGGATGAAGCGGCTGTTGGCGCTGCCGTGGTACGGATCGACCACGCTCGAGCCGGACACGGACGGGCGCGAGCGGCGCATCGTCGAGTACCGATCGGCTTCGTCGCAGGTACCCGTGCGCGTCACGACGAGGACGCTCGATGAGCACCACGCGACGCTGGTGCGCTTCCTCCAGCCGGCGTCTGACGACCCACAGGCACCAAGGGCGCCGGCGCGATCTGCCGAGGTGGCCGGACGAGACGCAACGGTGTCCGCCGCGATCGATGCGGCCGGGGTGGTGATCGGCAACGCGGTCGAGTTCGTCGATGGCAACCGCATGGTCGACGTCAGTGCGCCCGGGACCCTCGCCGAGATGCGGGCGATCCTGGCGACGGCACGGCTGGCCACCGACACCGAGTGGGCCGACCTGCGCGTGACCGGAACCGGCGCGAACCCCCCGATCGATCCGAGCTCGCGTCCGCTGCCGTCGGCTCCGCCGCTCTCGGTGGCCCAGCTGGTCGATGTCGGCTCGTCGACGACGGCCAGCGGGATGACGTGGCAGCTGCTCGTCGGCACCGACCCCGACGTGCTGCAGTTCGAGCTGCCGGCGCTCGGTGCGGTCTACCAGGAACCGTTCACGCTGGGCAGCGGGCCGGCCGTGCACGCCTTCTACACGGTCGATTCGACGATCATCGTCGCCTCGCTGGTGCCGCCGGCGCCCGGCCTGTCGGTGCGCGTCACCGTGGCCGGGATCGCCGGACAACCAGCGGCGCTCCGGGCGGCCAAGGGCGATGTGCAGTTTGCGATCGTCGCGTTCGACGACGTCGGCCCGATCACCGTCGACCTCGTCAACCCCGACGGTTCGGTCGTGCTGCCGCTCTCAGCGATCGGCTGATCGGGCCCACAGCGTCGCGGCGACGAGCTCGGCCACGGTCGTCTCGGTCAGCAGTGCGACGACCGGGTCGTCGTCACCGGGATAGCGCACCGACCGTGCCGCTCCGGCGAGCTCGCCGCCGACCGCGACGAACGTCGACCCGCGCCGAGTCAGCCAATCGACGGCCTGGTCGTCCCACCGTGAGCCGGTGAACACGAGGGCGCGGTAGTCGAGCGTCTTGGTCAGGTACACGTCGACGTGGCTCCAGTCGCCCGTCTCGCAGCCGACGGCGGCGCGTCGCGGTCCCTCGCGGAGCATCAGCGCTGATTGCATCGCCGACGATTGCCGCTCCAGCGGTGCGAGCGTCCAGGTGCCGTCCGGCCCGGCCAGGAGATCGGTGGTCGGTTGCAACCAGTCGTCGCGTCCGTCGAGCAGCGCCTGAGTGGCCGCCGCGGCGCGACGAACGGTGCCCGCGAGCTCGGACTCGTCGCCGAGCATCTCTCGCTCGAGCGCCAGCAGTGCGACGAGGGTGTGCACGTAGCTCCGGCATGCGACGCCGCCGAGCTCCGGTTCGGCGAGCATCTCGATCACGGCCGTCGCGTTCGACGTGATCGCCGATGCAGCGACGTTGGTGAGCGCGACGCGCCGACCGGCCGCCGATGCCGCGAACAACCGGTTGGTCTCGATCGACGTTCCACCGGCGGAGATGCCGACGACGAGGTCGTGCTCGGCACTGGGGAACGCGATCTCGGCCGATCCGCTCTCGGCGACCGCGATCACCCCTCCGGCGCGGAGCCGCCGCGCAACCACCTGCGCGGCGTAGAGCGACGAGCCCATGCCGATCATCGTGACGGTTGCCGGGCTCGGGTCGACCGGCCACGCGAACGCCCCAGCGGCGATCGAATCCGCAAGGCGATGGAGGACCTCCGGCTTGCGCTCGAGATCTGCCAGGAACAGCTGTGCGCTCACGAGTCGACCTGGGGGAACAGCGACTGCAACGCGGCGTCCGGGACGTAGAGCCAACGCGGGAGCGACCGTGCGGCGTAGACCAGCTCGTGCAGCTCTTGGATCACCCGGAGGGCCGTGAGCAGAACGCGGTCGTCGGCGCACTCGGCGCGCACCGTCCGGTACCCGCGTTCGACGCGCTCGACGGCGTCGGCGATGAACCGATCGATGGCGGCCCCGTGCTCGGGGCGTCGTCTGGCGACGATCCGGCCGACGTGGTCGACCGACTGGATCAGTGCAGCGAGGTCGACCATCGCCGTGCGTCGACGATGGCGTTCGGCGTGGGGAACGATCGGGTTGCCGTCGAAGTCGTTGACGACCAGCGCGGTGTCGGACTGCAGCATCTGACCGACGTGGAGATCGCCGTGGACGTGTTGCACCGGTACGTCACCGACCGACCCGGGTGCATCGATCGCAGCGCGGATCTGTGCGCCGCGGCTGGCAAGCCGTTGGCCCTCGGCTCCTGCCGTGCACGACAGCGCTTCGTCCAGCAGGGCGATGCCGCGGTCGTGTTCATCCGAGACCGACCTCGTGCCGGTCGGCTCGGCGATCACGTCGGTCGGGGTGGCGAACGCTTCGTGCATCCGGGCGGCGAGCGCGCCCACGGCCTCCGCAGAGGCGAGCGGCCGCTCGATGGACCCGCCGTCGAGGCCTGCCGTGAGCTCCTCCACGAACCAGTCCCAGCCGTCGAGCGCACCCGGCACGAACGCGGTCACCATCGCGTGCACCGACGCCGAGGCCTCGTCGACGAACGGGCCGTAGAAGGTCGGCATCTCGGTGAAGCCGGCTGCCGCGAGGTGACGCAACATCGTCACCGTGTCCGATGGCTGGGTCACCGGTGGCCGGAGCCACTTGACGACGACGACCTCGCCGACGACCACGCTGACGTTGGTCTGGTCGACGGTGATCGGTCGCTCCGTGGCGTCAGCGGGGACGACGTCCGGTGCGACGCGACGCGCAGCGTCGACCGATCGTCCCGCGACCGGTGCTGCGCAGGGCGCTGCGCTCATGCCGGGCGGAAGCCCTCGCGGGCGGTTGGTTCGGCGTGCTTGATCATCACGTGCTGGGCGACGCTGAAGTCGTCGATCGAGTCGTGGCCCATGTCCTTGCCGAACCCGGACGCACCACGGCCGCCATGGGGCATCTCGCTGGCGATCGGCAGGTGGTCGTTGATCCACGTCACGCCGACCTTCAACCGGTGCGCGACGCGTAGGGCGCGGTCGACCTGCGGCGTCCACACCGACGACGCCAGCCCGTACTGCGTGTCGTTGGCGAGCGCGACGGCTTCGTCCTCGGTGTCGAACGGCAGCACGGCCAGCACCGGCCCGAACACCTCGTCGCGAACGATCTCGCTCGACTGCTCCACACCGGTGATCAGGGTCGGCGGGTAGAACCAGCCCGGTCGGTCGGGTACCGCCCCGCCGCATGCCACCGTCGCTCCGGCCGCTCGTGCTCGCTCGACGAAGCCGTGCACCCGGTTGCGGTGCGCTGACGTGATCAGCGGGCCGATGTCGGCCCCGTCGTAGGGCCCACCGAGCGTGACGCCGCGCATCGTCTCGGCCAGCGCAGCCACCACGGTGTCGTGCGCCGATCGCTCCACGTAGACGCGAGTGGCTGCCGTGCAGTCCTGACCGCTGCTGTAGCTGGCGGCCAGCGCGGCTGCCTGTCCGACCGCCACCGGATCGGCGTCGGCGAACACGATCAACGGGGCCTTGCCGCCGAGCTCGAGGTGCAGGCGTGCGGGTTTGCCGGCGGCCAACGTCATGATCCGCCGGCCGGTGCCGCTCGATCCGGTCAGTGTGATCATGTCGGTCAGCGGGTGGGCGACGAGTGCCTCGCCGACAGCGGCGTCGCCGGTGACCACGGTCAGCACGCCCGGCGGGAAGCCGACCTGCAGGGCGAGCTCGGCGATGCGGATCGAGCTGCGCGGCGTGGCCGGAGCCGGCTTGAGCACCACCGTGCAGCCCGCCGCCAGCGCGGCGCCGAGCTTCCAAATCGCCATGATCAGCGGGAAGTTCCACGGCGTGATGGCCACCACGACTCCGGCCGGACGGCGGATCAGCATCGACGTGTACCCGGTGCTGAAGATGCCGGCAGCGGTGCCGTCGACGCTGCGCGCCGCACCGGCGAAGAATCGCAGGTTGTCGAGCGCGAACGGCAGCTCGCCGTCGCGCATCACGGTCCACGGCTTGCCCGTCTCCTCGACCTCGAGCGCACAGATCGAATCGGCTTCGACCTCGATCGCGTCGGCCAGCCGGTGCAACAGCGAGGCCCGCTCGCCCGGCAGCGTCGTTCCCCACGCGGTGCCGGCGGCCGCTGCGGCCCGAACGATGCCGTCGATGTCCGCCAGGGGCGTGTCGGGGATCGTGGTGATCACCGCTTCCGTGGCCGGGTTGATCAGCGCACGCTCGTTCATCGACCGGACTCTAGGCTTCGGCCGTGGCCCAGAAGACGTTCCTGTTCATGCCCGAGAGCGCCTATGGGCCGACCAACAACTGCATCGGGATCGGCAACGTGCTGCTGCAGCGCGGCCACCGAGTGGTGTTCGCCGCCGAGGCATCGTGGTCGGGGCGGCTGGAGGCGATGGGCTTCGTCGAGGACCTCGTCGACCTCGCTCCACCGCCCGAGCCATCGGCAGCCGGCGCTCCGGGAGACGCGCTGGGAGAACACGGCACCGAGCAATCGGCGGGACAGTTCTGGACCGACTTCATCCGCGACACAGCGCCGGAGTTCCGCAAGCCGAC
>JAOBWQ010000233.1 GCA_025463425.1 Ilumatobacteraceae bacterium
CCGCGAAGGACGCGGGCGATGACGAAGCCGCCGGAGTCGACGAGGACTACCTCCGGGCGCTCGAGTACGGCATGCCGCCCACCGGCGGTCTCGGCGTCGGCATGGACCGCGTCGCGATGATGCTCGCGGGCGTGTCCTCGATCAAGGAGATCATCCTCTTCCCGACGCTGCGCCCCGAGGTGCTCTGAGCACGTCCTGGCCGGGTCACCGGAGGGTTTCGACCGCGACCGTGCGCTGCGTGAAGCCTCCGGTATCCAGGACCTCGCGCCACCGGAGGGTTTCCACCGCGACCGGATGCTGGGCAAGGCCTCCGGTGGACGGGGCCGCCAGTACGATCGGTGACCGCCGACCTGCCGACGAGGAGCCCCCGAGATGAGCGATGCCGAGAACACGAGCCAGCGAACGGCGTGGGGCCGCGGCGTCGCCACCATCGCCGCCGATGGCAGCGTGCTCGACACGTGGTTCCCGCAGCTCGGGCTCGGCGCCGTGCCGGAGACGGATGACGGCGCACTGTCCAGCCTGGTCGGCAGCGATTCGATACGCGACGTGATCACCTCGCTCGTCGAGCTGGAGATCGATCTCGACGTCGCGCCTGCCGGCGCCAGCGACGTCTACCTCCGCTTGCACCTCCTCTCCAACCGGCTCTGCAAGCCGCGTACGATCAACCTCGACGGCCAGTTCGGTCTGCTGACCAACGTCGCCTGGACCAACCTCGGCCCGGTTGCGATCTCGACGCTGGACGCGGTGCGCATTCGGGCTCGCGCCACTGGCAGGCCGCTGAGCGTGCACAGCGTCGACAAGTTCCCGCGCATGACCGACTACGTGATGCCGAGCGGTGTGCGCATCGGCGACGCCGACAGGGTGCGGCTCGGTGCGCACCTCGCCGAAGGCACGACCGTCATGCACGAAGGCTTCTGCAACTTCAACGCCGGCACGCTCGGAGCGTCGATGGTCGAGGGGCGGATCGCGGCTGGCGTCATCGTCGGCGACGGCAGCGACATCGGCGGTGGGGCGTCGATCATCGGCACGCTCTCGGGCGGCGGCACCGTCCAGGTCACCATCGGCGAGCGGTGCCTGCTCGGTGCCGAGGCAGGGATCGGGATCAGCCTCGGTGACGAGTGTGTGGTCGAAGCGGGCCTCTACGTCACTGCGGGGACACTGGTCAGGTTGCTGCCCGAGGGTGAGATCGTCAAGGCCCGCACGCTCAGCGGCGCAGGCGGCCTGCTGTACCGCCGCCACAGCCAGACGGGTGCGGTCGAGGCGCTCCCTCGCTCGGTCAAGTGGGACGGCCTGAACAGCATCCTGCACAAGAACTGATCCTCGCCTGTTGACCCGCGCACCCCTCTGAGACACTCGTCGGCATGAGCACCAGCAAGCAGCAACGTCGCGCCGACAAGAAGCGCCGAGCAGCCCAGGCCCGCCACGCACACAGAGCTGATGCACCCGGAGCCGACACCGCCGACGCGCTGCGCAACGTGAGTGTCGATCAACTCATCGCGGCGTCGCTGGATGTGTTCGGAGACAAGTCCTTCACCCAGGCCAAGCTGCTCGAGCTCGCTGCGGCCCTGAATGGCCAGGGATTGAACCCCACGCGAGCGCGCGAGGTGGGCGCGGCGATCGATCGGCTCCTAGTCCGATGCGTCGACAGCATGTTCGAGCACGGGTGGCAGCCGGCGGACGTCGCCCACTTCGTCAAGCGCACCGGGACGCAGCGTTCGCAACGCCTCGTGGTCGCAGTGATCGCCGGGCACGCCCGCCGGCACGATGCAGTCGATCGGGCGCCACACCAATGGCTCGATCAACTCGACGACCTCGGCGTGGTGGATGCGGAACGGAAGGCCGTCATCGGCGGCCGCGCCGATGCGTTCTCGACCTGGGCCCGAACCGAGCGCGTGCACGAGGACGAGGCCACGATGGTCGGTCTCCAAGTGCTCGCCCACGCGATTCGCGCCCAGCGGCTCAGCCGACTGATCGACCAGCCGTCCGAGTGGGGGGCCACGAACCGGGGCGCGTTCGCCAAGCTGCCGGCGACGGTCGGCGAGATCGATGCCAAGGCGCTCAAGCTGATCCGCAACCTGCTGGCCAAGGCAGAGGCCACCACCTTCGAGGCAGAGGCGGCCACCTTCAGCGCAAAGGCTCAGGAGCTGATGACCAGGCACTCGATCGATGCGGCCGTGATCGCATCCGCTGCTCGTGGATCCGGCCATGACTTCGGCGTCGAGTCCAGACGGGTCCACATCGACAACCCGTACGCCGACGAGAAGGCGGTGCTGCTCGCCGTGATCGCCGACGTCAACGGTGTGCGCTCGGTGTGGTCGCCCCGGGTCGGGTTCAGCACGGTGGTCGGCATCCCCGTCGACCTCCACCTCACCGACCTGCTGTTCACATCGCTCCTCGTGCAAGCCACCAAGGCATCGGCGGAGACCACCGGTGCCGATCGCCGGCTGAGCACACCGTCGTTCCGCCGAGCGTTCCTGACGGCGTTCGCCAATCGCATCGGCGAACGGCTCGAGGCGGCCAAGGCCAAGGTCGGGCAGGAAGCCTCGGCCGAGTACGGGACGGAGCTCGTCCACATCCTCGCCGACCGCGCCGCAGCCGTGGACACCGCCTTCGCGGAGGCGTTCCCCGAGACGGTGCAGATGGCCAGCCGACGATTGGATGCGCGGGGTTACCACGCGGGACGCGCCGCAGCGGACCGGGCCCACATCGGCGCCGGGGACGCCATCGCTCGCCGCTGAAACTCGCGGCTGCCCGGAGCATCGCGAACTACGGTTCGACCATGGATCGGCACAGCCAACGTGCGGAGTTGTCAGATCTGCCGACGCCGGTACGAGCCGAGATCGACCGAATCGCTGGGGCCGTAGTCGTGGAGTCGCACAACGCATCGGGAGGCTTCAGCCCTGGCCCGGCAGCGCGGTGCCTGCTCGAGGATGGACGGTTGGTCTTCGTCAAGGCGTGCAGCACGACACTCGGTCCGTACGCGACGCAGGCGCATCGACGCGAGGCGAAGATCCTGGCCGCCCTCGGGTCCGAGGGTCTCGCACCGCGGCTGCTCGGCGTCGTCGACGACGGCGAATGGGTTGCACTCGTGATCGAGCACATCGACGGCCGGATGCCGACGGCTCCGCTCAGCCCGACCGACGTCGATGCGTTGTTGGACGTCATCGAGCAACTCGGTGTGGCCGGCACCCCCAACCCTGTCCCCGGCCTCGCCCCGGTCGGGAGCGCGGAGGTGGCTGATGGTCAGCAATCGCCGTGGCAACTCCTCGCCTCCGAGGCAGACGCGATCGATCTTCTCGACCCGTGGGCGCGACGGCATCTCGTCCGACTGGTCGACCTGGAGTCGTCGTGGGTCGACGCGGCACGAGGAACGACGCTGGTCCACGGTGACCTTCGCGCCGACAACGTCATCATCGGTGCACACCGCACCCGCATCGTGGACTGGCCGTCCGCCAGCGTCGGCGCGGAGTGGATCGACCTCGTTGGGCTCCTTCCCGCCCTGCACCTCAACGGAGGGCCAACTCCGACAGACACGTGGTCGAAGTCACCGATCGGGCGTCGTGCCCCAGCCGACGGGGTCGATGCGTACCTCTGCTTCATCGCCGGCTACTTCACTCGTCAGGCCCTCCGACCGCCACCACCCAATGTCCCGGCGCTGCGACCCTTCCAACACGCGCAGGGTGTGATCGCCCGTGAATGGCTCGCCGAACGCACCGGATGGTCGTGAGCATCGCATTCGAGGGTGGCTGAACGGACTTGCAGCGAGTTCCCTCCCGCGACTAGTCAGGGATGCGTATGACGCAGATCGCGCGGATCCTCAGCGCCAACGAGGCGTACGCCAAGGCGCGAGCGCAGGTGGCCGAGGCACGCCCCAGCCAGAGCCTGGCGGTCATCACCTGCATGGACGCGCGCATCGACGTGTTCGCGGCGCTCGGGCTCCATCTCGGCGAGGCCCATGTGCTGCGCAACGCAGGCGGGCGGGTCACCGACGACGTGCTGCGCAGCCTCGCGCTGTCCACCCATGTGCTCGGGGTCGACACGGTCGTGGTGATGCAGCACACCAAGTGTGGTCTGGCCGGTGTCACCGACGAGGAACTGCGCACGTTCACCGGCGCCGATCTCGGATTCTTCCCGATCGACGACCACGCGGCCGCGCTGCGTGAGGACATCGATCTCCTCGCCAACACGCCCTACCTGTCGCCGCTCAAGGTGATCGCCGGGTTCGTGTTCGACGTCGAGCGCGGCGAGCTCGCCGACCTCATCCGCTGGGAGCGCGAACCCTCGACCTGAGGTTGCCCTCGAGGGAACGCCCTCAGGCAGCCGATTCGCCGTCGATCGTCTCGGGCAGACTCGGATGGAACGCGCGGGCGACCGCCCACGCGGTTGCCGCCGATGCGTCGTGCCCCGTGACCGCGGTGAGAAACGCGACTCGCTCGATCGCCAGGAGCGCAACGTCGGTCTTGGCGACCACGGTGGCCGTCCGGGCCACGTTGGCGAGCAGGGCGATCTCGCCGAACCCCTGGCCCCGGCGCATGGTGCGCACGTACACGCCGTCCATGGAGACGTCGACCTCTCCGGCGGCGATCGCGTAGTAGCGCTGACCCGGCTCTCCTTCGGTGACCACGGCGGTTCCGGCGGGCAGCTCGACCGGCTCGGCGGCGCGGGCAACGCCTTCCAGCTCCGGCCCGGGCAGCGAGGCGAACACGGCGAGCATGCGCAACAACCGAATCGCGACGACGGGTGCGTCGGCGCGCATGTCGACGCGGCCGAGCCGCTTGGCGGTTGCGGCGGCGAGCACGATGAAGAACGCAGCGACCAGAACCATCGCGGCGCGCACGCTGATCGCCGCGACGGCGACCTGGACGAGGATCGATCCGATCGCGGTGCCGATGCCGGCGAGCACCTCGAGGATCGCGAACACCGATGCGAGCGCGCTCTGCGGGGCCGAGCGCTGCAGCAGCATGCGGCCGCTGAGGTCGAGCACCGATCGGCTCACGCCGATGACCGGGAGCAGGATGAACACCGTGACGTGGTTCGTCGCACCACCGAGCACCGACAGCGAGACGCCGACGGCGACCAACGACACCACCACGGCGGGCGCCAGGCGTTGCCGGCCGACGATCAACGTCGACGCCAGGCCGCCGATGATCGCCCCGACCCCGAAGGCCGCGCTCAGGTAGCCCGGCCCGTCGTCGCCCAACCTCAGCACGTCGACTGCGATGATCACCGACAGCAGATCGAGCGCACCCGTGAGGACGTACTGCCCACCGAGCACGGCGAGCAGGCTGACCGAGCCAGGCTGCTGCGACAACAGGCGCGCGTTCTTCAGGAGCTGCGCCGTGGAGCCACCGTGGCGCGCCGCGGGGTCGGGCTGCACCGCTGGCGGCAGGTCGAGCCGGACGAGCAGCAGGGTGAGGAGGAAGCCGGCGGCGGTGAGACCTGCGCACGCTGCGAACACGAGCGCCGAGCCGTCGACGGCGAGCAACAGGCTGGCGATCAGCGGTCCGAACAGCACGCTGGCCCCGTCGCAGTAACCCGTGAGCA
>JAOBWQ010000148.1 GCA_025463425.1 Ilumatobacteraceae bacterium
GGACGGAGACGGCGAGCCAGTCCTCCTTCGTCGCGCACTCGTACACGCCCTGGGGGACGGCACGTGCGCTGCGGTTGCCATCGCGGCCGATGACGTAGCCGTAGGCCGTGTACTCGACGACCGGTTCGGCTGCGACGGCGATCGCTGCCTCGAACATCGGGGTCTCGATCATCGAGCCGACACCGGTGCGCTCTCGCCGGGTCAGCGCCACCATCGTTGCGAACGCGGCGTGCATGCCACCGTTCGGGTCACACGGACCGCGCTGGATGCGCGGCTGGTCGTCGACGAAACCGGTCATCCACGCCAAGCCGGTCATCTGCTCCATGGTCTGCGCGAATCCGGGACGGTCGCGCCATGGGCCGGCAAGTCCGAACGCCGGCATGCGCACCATGATCGTGCGCGGGTTGGCGGCGTGGATCGCGTCCCACCCGAGGCCGAACGAGTCGAGCACGCGCGGCGTGAAGTTCTCGATGACGACGTCGGCGGTGGCGATCAGCTCGAGCAGCAGGTCGCGCCCGGCCGCCACGGACAGGTCGAGGGTGAGGTCGCGCTTGTTGGTGTTCGCTGCGAGGAAGAACGAGCTCAGCTCCCACCAGCGGTCACGGGTGAAGAACGCGCCGCCGGCCATGCGGATGCCGTCCGGACGCTTGGTCGACTCGACATGGATCACGTCGGCCCCCAGCATCGCGAAGACGTGGCCGGCTGCGGGGCCGGCCCACCAGGCGGTGATGTCGAGCACGCGCAGGCCTTCGAAGGGTCGTCCCGGCGTCGCTGCGCCCGCTGTTCCTGCGTCGGCCACCCGCTCGGCGCGGGCTGCGATCCCGCCCGCGTCGGCACCAAGGGCTGGTGCCGGTGACGGTGGCGGCGCTTCCTCGCCGTCGATGGTCCACGGACGACGCGGCATCTGGAACTGACCAGTGGGATCGTCGATGAACACACCGCGCGCCTGGCAGTGCTCGTTGGCGACGAGGGTGGGGGCATCCGACACCGGGCTGACGGGGATCCGCATCAATGCTGCGAGCTCGACGATCTCGGCGGTCGTGTGCTGGGTGGTCCACGCGCGCACGATGTCGTTCCACTCGTCCCAGTGCGCCGTGCGTGTCTGCACGGCGTGCCAGGTTGGGTCACCGAGAAGGTCGCCGCGCTCGATGAGCACGAGGAAGTCGTCGAACTGCTGACGGGCGTTGGTGTTGAACCCCACCCATCCGTCCAGCGTGGGCTCGACCGAAGGCGTCTCGTAGGTGCGCATCGGAGGGGCGCCGGTCAGGTCGGGTCGGCCGGCGACCGCGTCGGAGGTGTCGGTGAAGAGGGTGCAGGTGTTGTTCGCGACCTCGGCCCAGGAGACGTCGACGAGCTCACCGACGCCGGTCAGCTGCGCGCCGCGCAGTGCTGCCAGCGCGCCGACGGCTGCGTATGCGCCACTGACCCAGTCGGTGGTCTGTCCGCCGGCCTGCACGGGTGGACGGTCGGCCCGGCCGCGGATCGCCAGTGCTCCGGCTTCGGCTTGCACGGTCAGCTCGCTGGCCGGTCGCCCGGCGGATGGTCCGTGCAGACCGAATGGCGTGATCGAGACGACGACCAGCGACGGGTGGCTCGAACGGACCGACTCCGGATCGATGCTGCTGGTCGCATCGGTGATCAGCACATCGGCGTCGTCGAGCAGCGCCGTGATCGCCGGGCCGGTCGCGACGACCGATCGCTGACCGTGGCGCAGGTAGCGGAACAGCGCACCGTCCTCGCCATCGGGCCGCGCGCCCGACTGCGACCAGCGGCGCAGCGGCGCACCTTCTGCGGCTTCGGCGAGGATCACCTCGGCGCCCGCGTCGGCGAACATCTTGGCGCAGTAGGCGCCGGCGATGCTCGTGCTGCAATCGATGACACGGACTGCGATCAACTCGCGCCCGCCCTGCACGTTCACCGGTGAGCCCACGCGGCCGAAGCTACTGCGCCGCCCCGTCGTCGCCGCGAGCCGGAGCAAACAACTCGTGCGCCGACGGTGATCACCGGTACGGTTGTACCGCTGTGAGCTCCCATCCGTTCCGCCCGCTGCGCCGTCGGTCGGTGCTGCTGGTCTGGGGATCTGGCCTGTTCTCGGACGTCGGCACATGGGTGCAGCTCGTGGTCGTCGGCAGCCTCGTCGCGAAGGAGACGGGCAGCGCGCTGTACACCGGCCTGACCGCGCTGGCGCTGTTCACGCCGCAGGGGCTGTGTGCCCCGATCGGTGGCCTGCTGGCCGATCGTTATGACCGTCGGCGGGTGTTCGCCGCCGCGTTGAGCCTCCAGGCGGTCGCCACGGCAGTGCTGGCGGTCGTGCTCGCGATGGGCGTGCGCAACCCGTTGATCCTCTCCGCGATCATCGTCTTCTCGGCCACGGGTGGTGCGCTCGGCCAGCCGGCGTACTCGGCCATGCTGCCCGACCTCGTGCCTCCCGAGGAGCTGATGGCCATGGTCGCGCTCGGCATCTACTCCTGGAACGGCGGCCGCATCCTCGGGCCGCTGATCGGCACGGTGATGGTGGCCACCCTCGGTCCCGCGTGGACCGTCGGCTTCAACGCGATCTCCTTTGCAGGCATGGCCATTGCGGTGTCCCTGCTCCGCCGCGCGTTCATGCCGTCGGCGGGCGATGCCGTGAACGAGGGCATGTTCGCGCGCATGCGCGAGGGCTGGCGCGCCGTGCGGCGCGTCGCCGGCTGCCAGTACGGCATCGTCATGATCATGATCCTCAACCTGTGCGTCGGGCCGTTCATGGGGTTGATCCCGATCTACGCCCGCGAGGTCTTCGGTGGCGGCACGGGCATGGCCGGCACCTTCAGCGCGGTGCAGGGCGTGGGTGCGATCATCGGCGGTCTGCTGTTCACCATCCTCGCTGCCCGCCATGGCCGCGGCCACACCGTGTTCGTCGCCGCGACCGGCCTCGTCATCGCCTACGGCGTCTATGCGTTGGCCCCGACGACGATCGTTGCCGGCGTCGCGGTGCTGTGCCTCGGCGCAGGCTCCGCCAGCATCTTCACCAGCGCGATGGCC
>JAOBWQ010000163.1 GCA_025463425.1 Ilumatobacteraceae bacterium
TGGATCATCACGACGCACACCCGCTGTGCGTCCGAGAGCGACTCCAGTGCGGGCAGCAGCCGTGGCTCGAAGTCGGGAAGATCGAGTGCGTGCGGAGCGGGGAGGAAGCCATGCGGTCGGCGCGCTCGCCGCGCAGCGGTCTGCCCGACGCGGTAGAGGTAGCCGGCGGGGTTGTCCATTGCTCCGAGCCGCGCCCAGTGCTCCCATCCGTAGGCCAACGCCTCCGCTGCGGCGTCGAGGCCGGCCTCCGGCCCGAATGCGGCAACCAGCCCGGCGCGAAGCCTGGCACCGGCCGATGTAGCGAACTCCTCGAACGTCACGACCGAGTAAAGCATCCGGGCCACTCGAATCGTGACAGCCACGAATCGAGAAGGCGGCGAATTACAGTCGGCGGCCATGCTTGCTGCCGATCTGGATCCACGCGTCCTCGCTGCGGTCGACGACGTCTTCGCGACCTTCCAGACCCGTGACAAGGCGCCCGGAGTGGTCTACGCCGTCGTTGCCGGCGGAGTGCCACTCCACGTCGGCGCGGCGGGCGCAGCATCGCCCGGTGGTGGGCCGATGCACGCCGACAGCGTGCTGCGGATCGCGTCGATGACGAAGAGCTTCACCGCTGCAGCGGCGCTGCTGCTCCGCGACGACGGGTTGCTGCGGCTCGACGAACCGATCGGGACGTACGTACCCGAGCTGGCGGGCGTTCGGCTGCCGACGACGGATTCGCCGTTGCCGACGATCCGGATGCTGTTGACGATGTCAGGCGGGTTGCCCTCCGACGATCCGTGGGCGGATCGTCAGGAGTCGATGACGCCGGACGACTTCTCGGCGCTGCTCACCGGTGGCGTGACGTTCTCCGCCTCGCCGGGAACCGGGTTCGAGTACTCGAACCTCGGCTACGTCATCGTCGGCCGGGCGATCACGAACATCGCCGGTCGGCCGTACCGCGACGTCGTGCGCGACCGGTTGATCGAACCGCTCGGGCTGACATCCACCGGGTTCTCCGTCGGCGAAGTCCCTGCCGCGAACGTCGTCGAGGGGCACTTCAAGCTCGGCGAGGACTGGGCTGTCGAACCGTTCGCCGAGCCAGGTGAGTTCTCCCCGCTCGGCGGACTGTTCAGCTCGGTGCGCGACCTCGCGGTGTGGGCCGGAGGCTTCGCCGACGCGTTCCCAGCTCGAGGCGAACCCGACGATGCGCACCCGTTGTCGCGGGCGAGCCGGCGGGAGATGCAGCAACTGCAGCGCTTCAACGACGTCACGGTGCCGGCCACACATCCCGGACTCGATGTGCCGGCGATCCGTGCGCGTGTGTCCGGCTACGGCCTCGGCCTGGTCGCCACCCACGACACGCGCTGGGGCCAGATCGTCGGGCACAGCGGCGGCTACCCCGGCTACGGCTCGCACATGCGCTGGCACGTGGCATCGGGAGTCGGGGTGATCGCGCTCGGCAACGGCCGTTACATGCCGGCCAGCGAGCCCGCCTCGGCTGCGCTCGAGGTGGTCCTCGCGTCGTTGGACGCACCGTCGCGACGCCTCACCCGCTGGGCGCGGACGCGGGAGCTCCAACGAGTCGTGCATCAGCTGGTGATCGAATGGGACGACACAGTTGCCGACACGATCTTTGCGAGCAACGTCGACGCCGATCTCGGCCGTGACGCGCGCCGTGCCGCGGTCGGCGAGGTCTCGGCGAAGCTCGGAGCGATCGCGTCGGTCGATGGGGCGAAGGCGGTGTCGGCGAACGCAGCCGAGATCGACTGGTGGATCGTCGGTGAGCACGGACGGGCCAAGGTCGAGTTGCTGCTGACTCCACAGGCGGTGCCGCTGGTCCAGGAGATGGAGATCACCTTCGTCGCCGATCCCACGGCGCGGCTGGAGGCGGCGGCAGTCGAGGCCGCGCGGGCGCTGCCCGGTGCCGACGAGAAGGTTCACGTGGAGTGCGTCGAGTGTGCCGACGAGAGCAGCGCCACGTTCCGCGTCCGGCTCGGTGTCGACGAGTGGAAGATCAAGGTCGTCGCCGACGCCGAGACCGGCGTCGTCAGCGCGACGACGGTCACGGCAACGCCCCCGTCTGCGCGCCGCTTCGATGTGTCGGCGGATCCCGAGAACTCCTAGCCGGTGCTGTCACGCCGGGGGAGAGGCGGCGGTGTCTCACCAGCAGCATGGCAACGACCGAGGAGTTCACGATCAGCTCCAGCGATGAACAGATCTGGCTCGCGTTCAGCGAGGAGCTGACCCGCTACGCACGGGTGCTCATCGGCAGCGACGACGCCCACGACGTCGTCGCAACGGCGTTCCTGCGGGTCAGCCGACGCGGCTGGTCCGAGGTGCGTGAGCCTCGTTCGTACCTCTACAGGGCGGTCGCCAACGAGGCACACAACCACCGCCGGCAGCGGCAACGGCGCTGGGCGCGTGACGTGCACGCGTTGCTGCCGACGACGTCCGCATCCGCTGCCGACGAACGCGACCACGACGACGTCCGGCGTGCCGTCGAAGGGCTGAGCGTGCGCCAACGTTCGGTCGTCTACCTCGCCTACTGGCGCGACCTCGGCGATCGCGAGATCGCCGACCTCCTCGATCTGTCCACGAGCAGCGTGCGCCGTCACCTCGACCGAGCGCGCGACCACCTCCGAAAGGCCTTGCGATGAACGACCCCCTGGATCAGCGACTGCGCGACCACTTCGCGCGGATCGAGCGTGAAGCACCTCCGAACCAGCCGATGCCGGTGCGCGCGGCAGCGGTGCCCGTCGCACGCAGACGTCCAGCGGTGCGGGTGGCGCTCGTCGCCGCGGCGTTCGCAGTCGTCGTCGCCGGGCTCGTCGTGGTCCGGACTCACTCGACATCGTCGACAACGGTCCCGACTGCTCCCGCACTGCAGACCACACCGGTGGGCATCGATCCGTCGTTGCCGAGCACAGTCACCACATCGCCGTCGAGCTCGACGCCGGGCACCTCCACCGCCGACACAGCGACCGTCGGTTCGTTCCCGGCCCCTGACCCGTCGGCGAAGAACTACCTCGTCGTCGGCGCAGACAACAACGCGTGTGCCGATGCTGACTCGTCCTTCCCGGTGGGGGATCGCACCTCGCTCGGCGAGCGATCGGACACGATCATGATCGTGCGGGTCGAACCGGCCACCAACCACGTGTCGATCCTGTCGCTCCCCCGCGACCTCTGGGTCAAGATCGACGGCACCAACGGCCGCAACCGGATCAACTCGGCCTACGTCGAGAACGATCCGCAGGTGCTGATCAACACGATCTATCAGAACTTCTTCATCTCGATCGATCACTACATCCAGGTCGACTTCTGCGCCTTCAAGACGATCGTCGACGCGATCGGTGGGGTGAAGGTTCCGTTCGCCACCCCGGTTCGCGACAAGCACACCGGGCTCGCCGTGACGAGCGCCGGCTGCTGGAACCTGGATGGCGACCAAGCGCTGGCGTACGTCCGCTCCAGGCACTACCAGACGCTCGGGGCCGACGGGACGTACCACGAGGATCCATCGAGCGACCTCGGACGCATCGCTCGCCAGCAGGACTTCGTCTGGCGGATGCTGTCGGCGGCCCTCGCCAACGGGCTGTCCGATCCCGTCGGCGCCACCGAGTTGATCAGCGCGGTGCAGGCCAACATCGTGGTCGACCGCGACCTGACGCTCGACACGATGTTGGGTCTGGCGGGAGTGGCGCGACACATCGACCCGGCGTCGATCGTCACCGCGCAGATCCCGACGCATGGCGCGGTCATCGCCGGTGCCGCCGTGCAGATCCCCGAGCTCGACAGCGCTGCGGCGAACACGATGCTCGCACTCTTCCAGGGCAAGCAGCC
>JAOBWQ010000243.1 GCA_025463425.1 Ilumatobacteraceae bacterium
CCACTTCGGCGATCGCCTCGACGGCAACCAGGTGTTCGTCACCAAGCACACCCTCGCCGGCGTGTTCGGGTGCGAGACCCAGTTCCTCGCGCCCGACGAGTTCGAGTGGACGCCGAGCCGAGCCCGCGGCCAGGTCTCGCACCGGGCGATCCAGCTGCTCATCAACTGGCGCGGCGAGCCGGCGCCGGCCGAACTGGTCGACGAGGCCATCGCTCGATTGATGAACGAGGAGAAGGGCCTCTCCCCCTGGCTGGAGAGCCTGGGCGAGGGTGATCTCGCCGACCTGCGCGCGATGTGCAGCGACCACGTCACCAAGTTCATGGAGTGCTTCCCGCCGCTCGACCCCCGCTCGCGTCCGGTCACCGAATCGAGCACGCAGTGGCCGGTCGACGGGCAGATCCTGCTGCGCGGCCGCGCGGACCTGACGATGGGCAAGCCGTTCGAGCGCGAGAGCCGCAAGCTGATCGTCGACTTCAAGACCGGCCGCGTCGTGCCCCGCCATCGCGAAGACCTCCGCTTCTACGCGATCGTCGAGACGCTGTCCCGGCAGGTGCCGCCGCGCAAGCTCGCCAGCTTCTACCTCGACGCCGCGCAGCCGATCATCGAAGACGTCACCGAGAACATGCTGCGCTCCACGCTGCGGCGCACGCTCGACGGCGTCCACGCGCTGATCGAGCTGCGCGTCGAGGGGCGCCCGCCGACGAAGAGCCCGGGCGCGCCGTGCCGCTGGTGCCCGCTGGCCGCCGATTGCAGCGAGGGCCAGACCTACCTCCACCGCGACGACATCGCCGACGCCACCGACGACGAAGGCCTGTAGCCCGCACGAGATCGGGGCGGGTCCGGGCTACCGTCCATCCATGCAGAGTGGTTCCGAGGCGAGGCGGCTGGGCCGGAAACGACTGCGGTCCCTGATGACCGCCGTGTCGTCATTGATGCTCGGCATCGTCGTCATCACGGTGTCCACCAACGACGGCGCGTTTGCCGCCGGACCAACGACAGTGGTCACGATCAGCGCCGGTCAGGCAAACCCGACCTCGTCGTCGCCGATCAGCTTCGACGTCACCTTCTCGGAACACGTGACGGGCTTCGATCAATCCGACGTCCAGCTGACGGGATCCGCCAACCCCACGTCGGCGGCGGTCACCGGCGCGTCGGGGAGTTCGACCTACACGGTCACGGTGTCCGGGATGACGACGTCGGGCTCCGCACAGGTGAACGTCGGACCCGGCAAGGCGACCGGCGTCACGAGCGGCATGACCAACCTGTCATCGAACCTCGCAAGCGTCACGTACAACAGCCCGTCGCCACCGACCACAACGGTCAGCGTGGATGCCGGCCAGCCCAATCCGACGTCCGCGTCACCGATCGTCTTCGACGTCGTGTTCTCCGAACCCGTCACCGGCTTCACCAGTTCCGACGTGACCCTCACCGGCACATCGGGGGCAACGACGGCCGTCGTCACGGGAGCCTCAGGCAGCGCCGCGTACACGGTGGCTGTCTCCGGGATGACGACGACCGGGAGCGCGCAGGTCAACATCGGTCCGGCGAAGGCGACTTCGGTCGCGCTGCCACTTCGCACCAACCTCTCCTCCAACCTCGCGGCCGTTTCGTTCGTGGCGCAGAACGGGACCTCGCCGCTGACCATCCACGTCCCCGCCGACATCACCGTGCAGAACGAGCCAGGAACCAACGGCACGAACGTGAGCTGGGCGGCGGCCGGCATGGGCGGCCTCGCGCCCGTCTCGCTCCAATGCAGTTCGATCAACGGCGACTTCTTCCTCGTCGGCTCGACGACGGTCACCTGCACCGCCACCGACAGCCACGCCCCGGCCCAGCACGCGTCCGGCAGCTTCGTCATCCACGTCGTCGACTCGGTCGCGCCGACGCTGGTCGCACATTCGAACGTCGCCGCCACCACCCAGCTGACGACCGGGGCCATCGTCACGTACACGCTGCCCACCGCAACCGACAACACGGGCGTCGCGCCCACCGTCGCCTGCACGCCACCGTCGGGAACCACCTTTCCGGTGGGCACCACCCTGGTCACATGCACCGCACGCGACGCCTCGGCCAACATTGCAACCACGACCTTCTCCGTCGCGGTCACCGATGACGCCCCGCCACCCGTGTTCACACCGCTGCCGCCCGCGCGCCTGGCCGACACCAGGGCCGACGGCACGACGGTCGACTCGCAGTTCGTGCGGACCGGGGCGATCGCAGCCGGATCCACCTTCGTGGTGGCCGTCACCGGGCGAGGCGGCGTGCCCAACGACTCGGTTGCCGCGGCGCTCAACGTCACCGTGACCAATGCGCCTGTTGACGGCTTCATCACCGTCTTCCCGTGCGGCGCCAAGCAGCCATTGGCCTCGAACGTCAACTACGCGACGAGCAGCATCACGCCGAACGCCGTCTTCGTCGCGCTCGGCGACGGTGGCGCGGTCTGCGTCTTCACGTCACAGACGATCCAGCTGGTGGTCGATGTCAACGGCGCGTTCCCACCCACCACGACCTACCGACCGATCGTGCCCGCCAGGGTGATCGACACCCGTGCCAGCGGTGCCACCGCGGATGGCCTCCAGCAGGGCGGCGGACCGACCTCCATGGATTCGACCACCGTGGTCCAGATCAGTGGACGAGCGGGCGTGGCCGCCGACGCCAGCGCCGTGGTGCTGAACGTGACGATCACCGACCCGGCTCTGCCTGGGTTCGCCGTCGTCTACCCATGCGGGGGCCAGCGACCCACAGCGTCGAACCTCAACTACGTGCGAGGCCAGACCATCTCCAACCTCGTCGTGTCGGCGATCGGGACGAATGGCACGGTGTGCATCGGCACCCAGGTACCCACACAGGTCGTCGCCGACGTCAACGGCTGGTTCCCGGCGACGACACGGTTGATGCCGCTCCTGCCGGCCCGCCTGCTCGACACGCGGTCCGGCTCGAGCACCGTCGATGGCGCATCGCTCGGCGCCGGATCGCGTCCAGCCGGTTCGGTCACCGTCGTACCGGTCATCGGCCGCGGCGGGGTGAGCGTCGGCACCGCCACGGTGCTGCTGAACGTGACCGCGACGAACACGCTCGGCATCGGCTACGTCACGGTCTACCCGTGCGGCATCGATCCCCCGCTCGCGTCGAACCTCAACTTCGTGGTGGGTCACGACGTCGCGAACGCGGTTGCCGCAAAGGTGGGCGCGGACGGCACGGTCTGCCTCTTCAACAGCCAGCCGACCGACCTCGTCGTCGACGTCAACGGCGCCTTTCCCTGACTCGACGGTCCGGTTCGTCGCCCTCACCCCGGCGCTGATCTACTCGACGGCTGGCGCGCCGGGTGGCGCGATGGCACGGGGAGAACGCCGATGATGTTGGACAACAAGGTGGCGATCATCTCGGGCATCGGTCCGGGCCTGGGTCAAGAGCTCGCGTACGTCTTCGCTCGCGAGGGTGCCCACGTGGTGCTGGCGGCACGGACGAAATCGAAGCTC
>JAOBWQ010000186.1 GCA_025463425.1 Ilumatobacteraceae bacterium
TCGGTGCGTTCGCCCGCGAGTGGGTGGCCGGCTACAAGGTGCCGCGCGATCTCCGCCTGGTCGATGTCATCGGCCGCACCGCCAGCGGCAAGGCCGACTACGCATGGGCGCGCAAGGTGTTCGCCGACTCCTGACCGCGCCTGCAACGATGCCGGGATGCGAGCCGTGCGTTGCGTCGATCAGCAGGTGGTGTGTGCGGAGGTTCCCGAACCGAGCGGCGAGGGCGTGCGCGTCACGGTGGCGTCCGCCGGAGTGTGCGGATCCGATCTCCACATGATCGAGATGATGCCGATCGCGGCCACGCTCGGCCACGAGTTCGCGGGCACGCTCGACGACGGCCGGTTGGTCGCCGTCGAGCCGATGGGCGCGTGCCGGCAGTGCGACGACTGCCTCAGCGGTCGGCCGTACCACTGCAGCAAGGGCCTGCGCACGTTCGGCGTCGACGCCGACGGTGGGATGGCCGAGCGGTGCATCGTGCCGGAGTCGGCGATCGTGCTGCTTCCGGCCGGCGTCGCCGCCGGATCGGCGGCACTGGTCGAGCCCCTCGCGGTCGCGGTCCACGCGGTGCGGCTCGCCGGCGATCTGACACGTGGTCGGGTTGCGGTGATCGGCGGCGGCACGATCGGCCTGTGCGTGCTCGCCGCACTGCGCGCCGAGGGCATTGCCGACACCGACGTCTTCGCCCGTCACGATCACCAACGCGCCGCGGTGGAGCGTCTGGGCGGCACGGTGGGCGAGCGGGACCACAGCGCGTGGAACGTCGTCTTCGACGCAGCGGGAACCGAGCAGTCGCTCGCCCAAGCGGTGCGGATGGTCCGCCCCGGCGGAAGGATCGTGCTGGTCGGCGTGTACTGGACGGGCACCGTCGCGCTGCCCGCGATCGAGCTGTGCATGAAGGAGGTCCAGCTGATCCCGTCGACGATGTACGGCCATGACGGAGTGGTGCGCGACTTCGACACCGCGACTCGGGTGTTGGCCGCGAACGCCGAGATCGCCACGACGCTGATCACCCACCGCTTCCCGCTCGATGCAGTCGTCGAGGCCTTTGCGGTCGCACGCGACCGGGCATCGGGCGCGATCAAGGTGGTGCTCGAACCGGGTGCCGGATGAGGCGTCTGCCGAACAGCGAGATGGCTGATGTCCTGCGCGACATCGCGGCCAACGCAGCGGCACACGACGTCGATGGCTCGTTCCCGTTCGAGGCGTTCCCGCCGCTGTGGCAGCTCGGCGTGCTCAACCTGACGATCCCGGTGGCCAAGGGCGGCGCCGGCGCGGGGTTGGCGGTCTGTGCCGAGGTCGTTCGCTCGATCGGCGAGGCAGACCCGTGCGTCGCGTTGATCGTCGCTCAGCACCTCACGGCGCACAACAACCTGCGCCGTCTGGCATGGCCCGAAGCCGTGCGCGACATGGTCCAGCAGAGCTCCGTCGACGGCGTCGCGCTGATCAACTCGTTGCGCGTCGAGCCCGAGCTCGGCACGCCAGGCCGCGGTGGACGGCCGGCGACGACGGCGCATCGCCTCCCTGACGGCGGCGGCTGGAGGATCACTGGGCGCAAGATCTACAGCACGGGCATCCCACTCCTGCGCTGGATGCTGGTGTGGGCGACGACGGACGACGCCGAGCCGTCCGTCGGCGCGTTCCTGGCCGAGTCCGGCACACCCGGCTACGCGGTCGAGCGCACGTGGGAGCCGCTCGGCATGCGGGCCACACGGAGCGACGACGTGGTCTTCACCGATCTCGTCGTGCCGCTCGACCACGCCGTCGACGTCATGTCGCCCGAGGACCGCACGGCCGGGATCGATCCGATCTTCGCGATCTGGAACGCCGTGCTGATGGGGTCGGTGTACCACGGCGTGGCGCGCGCGGCGCGCGACTGGCTGGCCGGCTACCTGAACGAGCGCGTGCCGGCCAACCTGGGCGCGCCGCTGTCGTCGCTGCCGAGGTTCCATGAGGCGTTCGGCGCGCTCGAGGCCCAGATCACGATGTCGGACCGGTTGCTGCGATCGATGGCCGACGACGTCGACAGCGGGCTCGATCCGGACGAGGCAGCTGCCGAGGCGAACCTGGTCAAGCGTGCGGTGACGAACGCGGCGATCGACGTCGTGCTCGGCGCGGTACGCCTGATCGGCAACCCCGGGCTGTCCGGCGGCCATCCGCTCGAGCGCCACCTGCGCAACGTGCTGCACGGCCCCGTGCACACGCCGCAGGACGACACGATCACCGTCGCGACAGGTCGGGCTGCGCTCCAGCGCTGAGGCGCATCAAGCTGGCCAGCACGGTGCGGGCCACGACGTCGTTCTGACGGAACGTCGGAGCGTTGGTGCGTGGTCGGGAGAACGCCCCCGCCGCTGGTCGGCTCGTGAACGAACCGATGCCGTGACGATGGGGATGTGCCTCACCGTCGCTGTCGACGATGTTGAGGGCCGGGCCGGCAACGACGACCTTCCCCGTGTTCGCCGACCATCCGCTGTCGTCGGCGGCGATCTCCTCGAGCAGCTCGCCACGGTCGCGCAATCGCTGCAGCAGGGCGTCCGCAGTCCGCGAGACGGTGGCCGGGGCGACGACGGCATCGATCAGAGCGCCGGCGCTGATCTGGTCCAGATGGCTCGTGCTGCTCGCGACGAACACGCCTCGGTCGTCGTCGGCACTCACCGTCGTGCCCGCACCGATGAACCGCACGAGGCCGGCACGCTCCAGCGCGAGCAGCTGTCGCAGCCGAGCCGGCGGAGGACCACTGGCGAAGTACATGAAGAAGCTGAACCACCATCCGGCGACGTCTTCGATGCGTGAGCGCGTCGACATCCGCCCCGACGCAGCGATCCGCGCGATCGACACGAAGCACTGCAGCAGCGCGTAGAACGCGCCGAGGTCGGCGCTGAACGCAGGGTCGGTCCGACGCTCGACGTCGGCACGCACGTGGTCACGCACATGCTCGTGCAGCGCCGCCGCCGACGCGAAGTGCAGCCCGGCGAGCGGCGAGTTGATCTGTTCGAGGTCGAAGACGTCGCGCCGATCGGGCACCGAGGCCGCGATCAACGCATCGATCTCTGCGGACGTCGTCGCCTCGGCGTAGGCCACGCTGAACTTTGCCCAGGTTGTCGCGGTGCGCTCGGGATGTGCGTTGAACAGCTCGTGGTAGTAGGCCCAGCCGACCTCGCGGAGCACGATCGGCATCACGTCGCGGCGGAACTCCAGCAGCTGGTCGCGGGCGAGGAGATCGGCGATGGTGGCGTCGTCGAAGAACCTCGGCGCCGGTGCCGGCGGAGCCTGCAAGCGGTAGTCCATCTTCGACCGGTACGGCACGCCGCGTCGCGAACCGACGTGGATGATCGGCTCTCGACCGCTCGGCTCGTAGTGGACATCGCCCGCTTCGTCGGTGACGAACCGTCCTCCGCGGCCCTCGGTGACGAGCACCAGCAGATCGGTGAACGCCTGGCCGAAGCCGAGAGCGATGACGTCGGTCCCCTCGGCGAGTGCGTCGAGCTCCAGCTCGGCGGTGTGGCCGGCCCCGATGTGGACCAGGCCGTGCGCTGCCGCGAAGTCGTCGAAGGCGGCACTCGCAGCGTCCGGCTCGGCATCGAGGTGCCCGAGCGCGAGCACGACGACATCGACGACGAGCGGCTCGACGTCGCCGTCACGGGACTCCATGACGATCCGCTGCCGCCCGCTGCCATCGTCGGCAAGGTCGATTGCGGCTGCCGTGTGGACGACGAGCTCGACCTCGCGTGGCAGTGCCGCCACGACCTGCCGGTGGAACCATTCGAGATACACGGACTGCACCCGACGGGTCGGGAAGGTGGTGCCGGTGAGGCCGCGGATCTCCTCGATCAGCTTCGGCTCGGCCAGCGCGGCCAGCTCGGCGTGGCTCACGGTTCGCGACCACTCGAACAGCGACGGTCCGGGCCAGATCGGTCCGTCGCAGACCACCGTGTCGTCGGTGAACATCGTGACGTCTTCGGCGAGGGAGTTCATCCAGAGCCCGGCGTGGTTGTCGGCTCGCCACACCCGTCCCGTGCCGGCGCGGTGCGGGTCGATCAGGTGCACGCGGAGGTGCCGCCCGTCGAGCATCTCGGCCGCGTTCGCCGACAGCCGCTCGAGCAGCGACGAGGCGGCCGGTCCGGCGCCGACGATGGCCAGCTCCATCGGCTCAGTGCCCATCTCCACCGCCCTTTCGAGGTGTCTCGACGTGACTCGATCGAAAGTTGATCGATATGGTCAACTTTATCAGCGTGGTCGAGGGTGAGGCGTCGTACGATGTGCCAGCGCCAGCCAAACCCCGCCCAGCACGGCCGACACCGGGATCGAGGAACGAGATGACGAGCACGACATCGTGGACGGTCGAGCAGCTGACCAGCGGGATCGGTGCCGAGATCGTCGGCGCCGACCTTCGTGTCGACACCGACGCCGACTGGCTGCGTGAGCAGCTGTACGAGCACCTCGTCCTCGTCGTCCGCGATCAGGACCTGTCGCCGGCGGATCAGGTGGCCCTCGCCCGCCGGCTCGGCGAGCCGACACCGGCGCATCCGGTCGTGCCCGGACATCCCGACCATCCCGAGATCCTCGAGCTCGACGCGGCCCAGGGCGGCAGGAACGCGCGCTGGCACACCGACGTCACGTTCACCGCCACGCCGCCGATGGCGTCGATCTTGGTGGCCGACACCGTGCCCCGGTTCGGCGGCGACACGTTGTGGGCCGATCTGCGCGGCGCCTACGACCGCCTCGCCGCACCGATGCGGTCGCTGGTCGACGGGTTGGAAGCCGTGCACCGGATCTCGCCACTGGCCTACTGGGGTGAGCCGTTCGACACGGCGCTCGACCGCACCGACGCGCAGATCCTGCTCGACCAGGCGGCGTCGGTGCCGCCGGTCATCCATCCCGTCGTGCGGGTCCACCCCGTCACCCAACGTCGGGCGCTGTTCGTCAACCCCGGCTTCTCGACGCACATCGTCGGGTTGTCACGCATCGAGAGCGACGGGTTGCTCGATCTGCTCCACCGCCACACCGTCCAGCCCGAAGTCACCTTCCGGCACCGGTGGCGCGAGGGCGACGTCGTGATGTGGGACAACCAGGCCACGATGCACTACGCCACCGACGACTTCGGCGACGCGCCGCGGCGGATGCGGCGGGTCACGCTGCGCGGCACGACGCCAGTCGGGCCGACCGGGATCGAGAGTCGGATCGCGACAGATCCCCGCGTCGCGATCCGCTGAGTCACGATCTGCCGTCGGACCCGACGCGTGGCGGTGCGAGTCGGCAGACTCGTGTGATGGAACCGATTCGTGGCACGGGCGTCTGGGCAGCATCACTCCGATATGGCGACGCAGCGTCCGCCGCCGATGCCGCGGCCGAGCTCGAGCGGCTCGGCTACTCGG
>JAOBWQ010000195.1 GCA_025463425.1 Ilumatobacteraceae bacterium
GACGCGATCTTCGACGCGCTGCGCCTGGCTCGCGGGATGACCTACAAGTACGCCGCAGCCGGCGTGAACCTCGGCGGCGGCAAGGCCGTCATCATCGGTGACCCCAAGAAGGACAAGACCGAAGCGCTGATGCGCGCGATGGGCCGCTTCATCGATCAGCAGGGTGGCGAGTACATCACCGGCGAGGATGTCGGCACCACGCTCGACGACATGGAGACCCTGTACTCCGAGACCGATCACGTCGTCACACTGCCCGTGCACGCCGGCGGTGCGGGCGACATCTCTCCTGCCACGGCGCTCGGCTCCGTGCTGGCAACGAAGGCCTGTGCGCAGCGGGTGTGGGGCTCACCGAGCCTGGCCGGCAAGACCGTCGCCCTGCAGGGCCTGGGTGTCTGCGGCTACAAGGCGCTCAAGCTGATCGTCGACGAAGAAGCGACCGTCATCGTCACCGACGTCGACACCGACAAGGTCAACCGGGCGATCGCCGAGTTCGGCGTCACCGGTGTCGCTCCGGATCAGATCTACGACCAGGATGTCGACATCTTCGCCCCGTACGCGCTCGGCGCGGTCATCAACGACGACACCATCGGCCGGCTGAAGTGCAAGATCGTCGCCGGCTCGGCGAACAACATCATGGCCGAGGAGCGTCACGCCGAGGAGCTGCAGAAGCGCGGCATCGTCTACGCCGTGGACTACGTGGCCAACTCCGGAGGCACGATCTTCGACACCGATCGGTTCCGCAAGGGTGGCTTCCAGCCCGAGCGGGCATGGGCCAACGTCAACCGCGTCTACGACCGCACGCTCGAGGTGTTCGACATCGCCGACGCCGAGAACATCCCGTACTACAAGGCCGCCGACCAGCTCGCCGAGCGGCGCATCGCAGCCCTCGACGGCGTGCGCCTGTTGGAGACCAAGAAGCGCTGACCCATCCGGCTGTGGCACCGGGAGCTGATGCCCGGCGCCTCAGCGGACCTTGCTGCGGATGACGGTCAATGCTTCGGCGATGTGGGCGCGCATCGCGGCCTCGGCTGCGTCGCCGTCACGGGCCAGGATCGCTCGGACGACCACGTCGTGACTGGCGATCGACTGCGTCGCCTCGTCGTCGGAGTACAGGTCGGCGACGCGATGGTTGAAGTAGTACTCGCACGTCTGGCTGATCGACGCCTTCAGGCGCGCGTTGCCGGCCGCATCCACGATCGCGTCGTGGAGATCATCGTTGTCGTCGACGAGACGCTCACGAGCGCCCCGGCTCTGGTCCGCCGTCCCGCGTTCGTGGATGCTGCGGATCTTCTCCAGAGCCGCCTCGTCACCGATGGTTGCGGCGAGGCGCGCTGCGTAGCCCTCGAGCGCCAACCTGACACCGTAGATCTCGGCGATCTCCTCGGCGGTGTGCTCGCGCACGACCCAGCCTCGCCGCCGACTCAACACGAGGCCCTCCCCGGCGAGGCGGAGCAGCGAGTCCCGGATGGGGGTGCGCGACACCTGCATCTGCTCGGCCAACTCGGCCTCGATCAGCCGCGCGTTGGGCCGGTGCTCGCCCTTGACGATCGCGTGGCGTAGACGTCGGTAGACCTCGTCGGACAACGTCCCGGTGTCGGAATCGGTCATGACCGGGCCGACGCGATCTCTGCGGCGACGCGGAGGCCCGACCGCGTCGCGCCTTCGAGCCCGCCCGGGCCGACGCGATCATCGGTGTGCTCGCCGGCGAAGAACACGCGGTCGCCGAGCGGTCGCTGCACGTGCGGCAGCACCCGGGTGCGTTGATCGCCCAGCGGCGCGCGCACGATCACACCCGCCAGCTCGTCGCGGGTCCAGCTGTGGCTCAGCTGTCCGATGCGCGTCACGGGCGCGCCGGTCAGCGCCGTGACGGAGGCGTCGAACGCCGCGAAGACGGGTTCGTCGACGACCGCAGGTTCGGCGTCGCCGCCGAGCAGCGTCGACACGCACGCCGCATCGCCCGTCTGGTGTGTCGACTGCTCCACGATCCACGGCGGCGTTCCATCGGTGAAGCAACCGTGACCGACGGCAGCCGACACGGCGTCGCGCTCGGCGTACTGCACGATGACCTTTGCCGCCGTGCCGTACGTCAGCTCGGACAGCGCGACGACCTTCTCGGCGGGCAGCGCCGGCCAGAAGCCGATGCCGATCGTCAGCGGACCAGGGACCGCGACCACGACGACGTCTGCCTCCAACACCTCCCCGTCGGTCTCGATGCGAACGCCCCGCCCACTCCAGTCGACCAACCGCACCCGCTGCCCGAGACGCACGTCGAGGCCGTCGGCGAGGCGCTTGGCGAGCAGGTCGTTGCCGCCCACGATGCGATAGGAGTCGCTGCCGTGGCTCAGCTGCCGCTCGAACTCCGCGGCATCGGCGTGGCGCAGTGACGTCACCGGGGTGTACTGCGTGAAGCTGACCAGGAACGCACGGACGTCACGAGGCGCGCGCAGGCGGTTGGTCCAGGCCTCCAGGTTCTCGAACGGCTCCGGCGGTGAAGCGGCGTAGGCACCCGTGAGCCAGCCCGTGATCGTCCGCCGTTCGGGCTCGTCGAGCGAGCGCGAGCCGAACAGCATCGGCGGAGCGGACGGATCGAAGTAACCGCAGGCGACCGCATCGAGCTCCAGCTCGCGGGTCAGACCGAGCACATGGTCGTGCCCTGCGTACATCGTCTCCGCACCGAGCTCACCGAACTGGCCCGCACCGAGCTGACCGTGCACGCTCCACAACCGACCGCCGACTCGGTCGCGCGCTTCCAACACGATCACGTCGTCACCGGAGTGCGCACGCCGGCGCGCGGCGACGAGCCCCGACAGGCCGGCACCGACGACCACCACTCTCATCGGGACATCATCCGCCGACCGATATCTGCATGTCGTTCACCATGCCAGTTCGCATGCGAACTGTCAACGGATGGGGTAGGGTGCACGCGTCCGTACGGTCCGATCGGAGTGCCCGATGAAATCAGCACAGCAGTTGATCGCCGAGGGCCGCGACGGAGCACCGGCAGTCATCCCCACCACGGCGTTCGTACGGTCCAAGGGTGCTGCGTCCGAGCTCGAGTACAAGCGACGCTGCCGCGACGACGGCACCGTGATGTACCACATGCATGTCGGCCTCTCGACGTGGGACGCGACCGAGGACGCGCTCCGCACCGTGCACGCCGAGCTCGCCGCGGAAGGCCACACCGTCGACCGGTTCGGCCTTGCTTTCGACCGGGCGATGGGGGTGCCGGAAGCGGACCGCCTCCTGACGACGAAGGAGACCGGCCCGCGCATCGCGGCCGACCAGTGGGACCGGCTCGCCCAAGCCGTGCCGATCCAGCCGCACGTCGGTGACTACATGATCGGTCTGCCGGCCGGCTTCGACAACGCCCGTCGTGCGCTCGCCGCCGGCATCACCACGATCGGCAACGTCAGCCAGTACTCGGCCTACGACCTCATCGGCGGCTCCGACGAGGTCGCCGTGACCGAAGCGACGGTGCGCGCCCTGGCCGCCCTCGCGGCCGTACGAGACCGCGGTGGCCTCGCGCACTCCAACCTCGAGGACGGCACCGGCACTCAGGCCGCCCACTTCGGCGCGTACGTGGGCTGGGCTGCGCTGGAGCTGCATGTCGTCGAGACGCTGATCGGCGCCCGCCTGACGCACTGCTTCGGCAACACGATCCGCAACCCGGAGCATCGAGCCATCGTCCACTTCGCGCTCGACGACCTCCGCGGCAGGGATTCGATCGGTTCGATGATCTACGGCAACACCGTCGACCAGCGTCCCGGAGCGCACGCACGGAACCTCGCGACGACCTGCGCATCGTTGATGATGGACATCGCCGTGCAACTTCGGCGGCCGACGGGGCATGCGATCAACCCGGTGCCGCTCACCGAGGCCGACCGCATCCCGAGCGCGGCCGAGATCGTCGACGTGCACCTCCTCGCTCGCGAACTGGAGGTCGAGGTTCGCAAGGCACCGGACCTGCACGACTGGCACCGCCTCGAAGCGCTCGGTGCCGCCGTCGCCGGCTACGCCGCCGCGTTCCGCGACCGAGCGCTGCGGGTGTTCGGTGAGGACGGTGTCGACATCACCGATGCAGCGCAGGTCCTGCTCGCGATGCGGCGCAGCGTGATGGCAGAGCTCGAGGATCGCGTCGGCCTCGATGCTCCCGACGACATCGCGGCCCTCGAACCGTGGAAGGCATCGCACGTGCGCGCGCTCGCCACACGCATCGAGGGCAGCCGGCGACTCGACGGGACGCGGGTCGTGCTCGCCGTCCTCGAAGTCCACGACCTCGTGCGCGATGCCCT
>JAOBWQ010000218.1 GCA_025463425.1 Ilumatobacteraceae bacterium
TTTCGGTGGCCATAGCGGCAGGGTCACACCCGTTCCCATCCCGAACACGGAAGTTAAGACTGCCAGCGCCGATGGTACTTGGGGGTAGACCCCCTGGGAGAGTAGGTCGCCGCCGAATTTATCGAAACAAGCACCCCCACCTCGGTGGGGGTGCTTGCATTTTTCCGCGCAGTTGCCCGTCCGGCCCTGGGTCACCCGTAGGCTTGTGGGCCATGCCAACGAGCCCACGTCCCCGACAACGCCCAGCCCCCACGGGACGGCCGGCAGCGAACGACCGCAACCAGCGTGGTGGCACACCTCGCCGCTCGAGCGCTTCAGGCGCCGGTGCAGGCAACGACTATCGTGCCCGCCCGCCGCGGACCGAAGCCGAGCGTCGGTCGCAGGAAGTCAAGGCCAGCCGGCCGCGGCGCGTCGTCGACGAATCCGTGGAGCCGGCTCCGCCCGTGGAGCGTGAGAAGTGGGTGCCGGAGCGCTGGCAGGACGATGGTCCGCTGCGCGACGCAGCCCGTGAAGCGACAGCGCGCGCCCGCGGCGACGAACCGGTGGTGCGTGAGAAGCGCGCTGCGGACCCGAAGCGGCTCGACCCTTCATGGGTCGAGGAGGTCGCGCGTGAATCGGACGCGAAGACGTCGGCCCGCTACATGGAGCGCCTCGCAGCGGCGACGGAGGCTCTGGAGCGCGATCGCTATCGAGATGCACTGCGGATGGTGTCGTCGGTGCTCAAGAACCTGCCCAACGTCGGCGCGGCCCACGAGGTCGCCGGTGTTTCGTACTACCGGCTGGGCGAGTGGCGCAAGGCGATCAACGAACTGCTCCAGGCGCGGGCCCTCCATCCTGCCCCGGAGCAGTTACCGGTGCTGGCCGATTGCTACCGCGCCCTGCGCCGCTACCGCGAGGTCGAAGACGTCTGGATGGAGATCCGCGAGAGCTCGCCGAACCCCAGCGTGATGGCCGAGGGTCGGATCGTGGCTGCCGGCGCGTTGGCGGATCAGGGCGACATCTCCGGAGCGCTGGAACTGCTGTTGCGCGTCGCCGATGCACCCAAGCGGGTCCGCGAGTACCACCTCAAGCAGTGGTACGTGATCGCCGACCTGTACGACCGATCAGGCGACATCGTCAAGGCGCGCAACTTCTTCAAGCGGATCGCCGCCGTCGATCCGCGCTACGCGGATGTGAGCGATCGCCTCGCGACGCTCGGCCGACGCTGATCCCGTGAGGACTGTCGCACCCCTCCAGTAGTCTGTTCTCGACGGCTTCCCCCGCATCAACCAACCGGCGCGCCGAGATCGGCTCGTCGGGCACGTCGGAGGTCGTCATGAACGTTGTCGTCGTCAGTGGGCGCTTGTCCAGCAGTCCAGTCGTCCGAGAGCTCCAGTCGGGATCGGTGCTCGTCACCTACGAGGTCACGACCAAGGTCGACGACGCGTCGATCTCGGTCCCGCTGGTGTGGTTCGATCCTCCGAAGCATGTCGCGGTGGACGCCGGTGACGAGGTCGCGGCGGTCGGCTACGCGAGGCGGAGGTTCTTCCGTGCCGGCGGTGCGACGCAGAGTCGCACCGAAGTCGTCGTGGCTCACCTCGGCCTGCTGACCGACAAGAAGTCGCGCACCGCCCGGCAGCGCTGGCTCACGGCCGCCATGGGAGCGGACGGCGTCGGCGAGCTACGCTCCTCGTAGTTCGTGGCACGCGGTCACGGCATGTCCTTCAGGAGACCGAAGATCGTGGACCTCCACGCACTGCTCGGCGACGACGCCGAATCCCTGCTGTCACACACCTGTGTCGGAGTGCCGAAGGATCTCATCCATCTGCCGGGCCCGGACTTCATGGACCGGATCATGGTCCAGACCGACCGCAGCCCCCAGGTGCTGCGCAACCTCGGCTCGCTCTACAACCATGGCCGACTGTCGGGCACGGGCTACGTGTCGATCCTGCCGGTCGATCAGGGCATCGAGCACTCGGCGGCCGCGTCGTTCGCGCCGAACCCGATCTACATGGATCCGTCGAACATCGTCGAACTGGCCATCGAGGGTGGGTGCAACGCGGTTGCCTCCACCTTCGGTGTGCTGGGCTCGGTCAGCCGGCGCTACGCCCACCGCATCCCGTTCATCGTCAAGCTCAACCACAACGAGCTGCTGACCTACCCGAACCGGTTCGACCAGGTCATGTTCGGCTCCGTCCAGCAGGCCTACGACCTGGGGGCGGCGGGCGTCGGCGCGACGATCTACTTCGGTTCGGCCGAATCCACCCGTCAGCTGCAGGAGGTCGCCACCGCGTTCAAGGCGGCTCACGACCTGGGCATGTTCACGGTGCTGTGGTGCTACCTGCGCAACGACGCGTTCAAGAAAGACGGTGTCGACTACGGGCTGGCCGCCGACCTCACCGGTCAGGCCAACCACCTCGGCGTGACCATCGAGGCCGACATCATCAAGCAGAAGCTTCCGGAGAACAACGGCGGCTTCACGGCGCTCAACTACGGCAAGACCAGTCCGCTCGTCTACGACAAGCTGACCACCGACAACCCGATCGACCTCACCCGCTGGCAGGTCGCCAACTGCTACCTCGGTCGGATCGGTCTGATCAACAGTGGCGGCGAGAGCAAGGGCGCGGGTGACCTCGCCGCTGCGGTCAAGACGGCGGTCGTCAACAAGCGCGCCGGCGGTCAGGGACTGATCTCGGGTCGCAAGGCGTTCCAGCGGCCGATGTCAGAAGGCATCGAGCTGCTCAACGCGATCCAGGACGTCTACCTCGACGCGTCCGTCACGATCGCCTGACCCCGTCCGGTCTGCGGTGGCAGACCGCTGATGGACATCCTTCGGCTCACGTGTCGAGGGTGCGGATCACCAGGCCGGTGCGCAGCTTGGGCGAGAAGAACGTGCTCTTCGGCGGCATCAACAGGCCCTCGTCGGCCGTGCGACGGATCTCGGCGAT
>JAOBWQ010000238.1 GCA_025463425.1 Ilumatobacteraceae bacterium
CTGGCGCGTGGCATCGACGGCTGCGCCCATCGCGGGGCGTTGTCCGCCCCCGACGGTGCCGCCCCGATCGCCGTCGTCGCGTCCGGGCTCGACGTGGTCTATCCGCGCGAGCACGACCGGCTGTGGCACGACGTCGCCGAGCGGGGGGCTCTGCTGTCCGAGGCCCCGCCGGGCACGCAACCGGAGCCGTACAGGTTCCCGTTGCGGAACCGGATCATCGCGGGGCTCAGCGAGGTCCTCGTCGTCGTCGAGTCACGTGAGACGGGCGGTTCGTTGATCACGGTGGAAGCGGCCAGGGCGCGCAGCGTCACGGTGATGGCGGTGCCCGGTGCAGTGCGCAACCGGGCCGCGCGGGGCACCAACGACCTCATCCGTGAGGGATGTCCGGTGGTCACCGACGCACGCGATGTGCTCGTCGCGCTCAACCTCGACACGAGTCGGGTCGGCATGTCGGTGTACGACCCTCGACCGCGCCCGAGGGCGGATGACCGTGAACTGCTCGACCTCTGTTGCGAGGCGCGCACGCTGGATCAGCTGACCCTGCTCACCGGTGGCAGCCTGGTCGATTGTGCGATGGCGTTGAGCCGGTTGGAGGTGCACGGCTGGGTGCGTCAGGTCAACGGATGGTTCGAAGCCGTCGGCGCGGGTACGTGGACTCCGTGACCGCTGCGACGGGACGCGCGGGTGGCGTCCGGAGCAGGTTCCGCACAATGTCGCTTCGAACGGGGTACTTTCTGTGTCAATGGCTGGAGGGATCGGGGTGCAACCAATGGCTTCGACCGCGCAAAGAGCTACCGAACCGGCTGCTCTCGCGCCGGCATGGCGGCTGGACGGCTTCGTCGCGTCGCTCACCTCTGCCTCGCCGAACACCCACGCCGCGTATCGGGGTGACGTCGCCGGCTTCGCCGAGTGGGCGGGCCGGCTCGGCATCGAGGATCCCGCCGCCGTCGATCGGTTGGTGCTCCGACGCTACATCGGGTACCTGTCGACTCGGAAGTTCGCCCGGCGCAGTGTGGCGCGCAAGGTCGCCGGCATCCGCCGCTACTTCGGCTGGCTGCGGCGCAGCGGCGCGATCGAGACGGATCCATCGACGTCGTTGCATGCGCCGTCGGGCGACGGACGGTTGCCTCGTGTGCTCTCGCATGCCGATCTCGACGTGCTGCTCGACGGACCGTCGCCGGACGACGAGCCGATGTGGCGTCGTCGTCGCGACGATGCCGTCCTCGAGTTGCTCTACGGCAGCGGCGTACGCGTCAGCGAGCTGTGCGGCCTGGACACCGACTCGGTCGACCTCCGTGGGCGCGCAGTGTCGGTCTGGGGGAAGGGATCCAAGGAACGGCGTGTTCCCCTGTCGGATCCGGCCGTCGCAGCGATCGCCGACTGGCTACGGATCCGGCATCAAGTCGTGCCGGCGTCCAGCGGCGCAGCGATGTTCGCCAACGAGCGCGGCAACCGGCTCACGCCACGAGATGTGCGACGGATCCTTGATCGACGCTCTCCTGTGCCGACACACCCGCATGCACTCCGGCACAGCTTCGCCACGCACCTCCTCGACGGAGGAGCCGATCTCCGTGCAGTCCAGGACCTCCTCGGCCACCGAGACGTCGCCACGACGCAGCGTTACACCCATGTCAGCAAGGACCGCCTCCGCACGGTCTACTCCGAAACACACCCGAGGGCGTGACCTGATGTCCGATTCGCGCCGTGAGAGCATGGGTCGCGCTTCCGGTGACGCGGAGCTGGCCGGCTGGTGGGACCGCTGGTTGACGGCGCGCGACCCGAAGGCACGCGAGCGGATCATCGTCCACTACTCGCCGCTGGTGAAGTTCGTCGCCGGTCGTGTCGGTGCCGGCCTGCCGAGCAGCGTCGACCCCGGCGATCTCGTCAGCGCCGGTGTGTTCGGGTTGATCGATGCGGTCGAGCGGTTCGACTCGGATCGCGGCGTCAAGTTCGAGACGTTCGCGGTGCCGCGCATCCGTGGCGCGATCTTCGACGGCCTGCGCTCGCTGGACTGGGTGCCCCGGTCAGTACGCAGCCGGGCCCGCGAGGTCGAGACGGCGTTCCACGACCTGGAAGCCAGGTTCGGGCGCAGCCCCAGCGAGGAGGAGCTGTCCGGGCACCTCGGCCTCACCAGCACGGAGTTCCAGCGCTGGCTGGCCGCGATCGCGTCCACCACCGTGGGTCCGCTGGACCGGGCCCTGGTGGCAGGCGCTGAGCCGCGCTCGCTGCGTGGGGAGACCCCCGACAGCCCGTCCGGCGCGTACGAAGAGGTCGAGATCCGTCGCGCGGTGAAGGTCGAGATCCGCAAGCTGCCGGATCGGGAGAAGCTGGTGCTGTCGCTCTACTACGACGAGGGCCTCACCCTGGCGGAGATCGGCGGCGTGCTCGGTGTCACCGAGAGCCGGGTCTCCCAGATCCACACCAAGGCCGTGCTGCAGCTCCGTTCGCGCATGTCGGCCAGCGGGATGACCTGACCTCGAACCGAGCAGAGGTTCCGGGCCTACGGCCCCTCGCAGCGCGAGCTGCCAGTTGAACGTCCTCGATCCGAGGAGTGCTGATGGGATCCGTCCTCGTCCTGCTGATGGCGACCGTGGCGCCGGCGTGCTACGTGCCGCCGGTGTCCTCACCGATCACCGAGCCATTCCTGGCTCCGGCGTGCGCGTACTGCCCCGGCCACCGGGGCGTGGAGTACGCCACGACGGCGGGCACGCGGGTGCACGCCGTGGCCCCGGGCGTGGTGACGTTCGCCGGTGTGGTGGCCGGCGTCCGGTACGTCGTCGTGATGCACCCGGACGGCATCGCGGCGACCTACGGCGACCTCGGTTCCTCGCCCCTCGCCAAGGGTGCGGCGGTGTCGGTCGGCGATCCCGTGGGGACCTCGACCGATGACCTCTACTTCGGGCTCCGCCGAGGCGACGTCTACCTCGATCCTGCCGACTACCTGGGCG
The DNA here is from genome assembly GCA_025463425.1 of Ilumatobacteraceae bacterium. Lineage (GTDB taxonomy): Bacteria > Actinomycetota > Acidimicrobiia > Acidimicrobiales > Ilumatobacteraceae > WLMZ01. The sequence continues at coordinate 2,949 of JAOBWQ010000238.1, forward strand.
TCGTGCACCACCGCCCGCGCCTGGTGCCGTCGAGCGGCGTGCCCGGACGACCCTCCAAACCGCTGCCGGCGACATGTCCGGCGGCGGGAACAGCCCGATAACATGCACGGCGGCCTGTTCGCAGGTCGAAGACGCACGTCCAAAAATAACAGCACCCGTCCACCTGCGGTCGCCTCGGCGCCGGACGACGTGCCCTCGAACCGCAGGAGAGGAGTGGTTGACCATGGCTGTCGTCACGACGCGCCAAATGCTGGAGGCCGGTGTCCATTTCGGACACCAGACCCGTCGCTGGAACCCGAAGATGAAGCGGTTCATCTTCGGTGAGCGCAACGGCATCTATATCATCGACCTGGACCAGACGCTCCAGCGCGCCGAGGTTGCCTACAACTTCGTCCGCGAGCTGTCGGCCAAGGGCGGCAACGTGCTGTTCATCGGTACCAAGAAGCAGGCGCAGGACCCCGTGCGCAGCTACGCCGAGAAGTGCGGCATGCCGTACATCAACGAGCGTTGGCTGGGCGGCATGCTCACCAACTTCGAGACCATCTCCAAGCGCGTCAGCAAGATGCAGGAATACGAGCGGATGAAGATCTCCGGCGAGTTCGACGCGATGCCGAAGAAGGAAGCCCTCCTCCTCAGCCGTGAGCTCGAGAAGCTGCAGAAGAACCTCGGCGGCATCCGTGGCATGCAGCAGCGCCCCGACGCGGTGTTCATCCTGGACACCAAGAAGGAGCACATCGC
>JAOBWQ010000258.1 GCA_025463425.1 Ilumatobacteraceae bacterium
TCACCAGCGACACATGGGCTGCCATGGCACCGTCCGCGAAGTTCTGCGTGAACGTGCTCAGCGCGGCGCAGGGCGCAGCGTGCTGGCGGTTCGCGAAGAAAGGCGTGGACGACCGCTTCGCCGACGTCCCGTGGCATCCGGGCGTCACCGGTTCGCCGATCCTCGACGAGGCGATCGCATGGATGGACTGCGAGGTCGAGGAGGTCTACACGATGGGCGACCACTACTTCGTCCTCGGGCGGGTCCTCGAGATGAGTCACAGCGGCGACGATCCGCAGCCGCTGCTGTTCTATCGGGGCAAGCTCGGCGGCTACCAGCTCCATGACTGATCGGGCATGAGCCGGCGCGCCGTCATCGCGCTGGCCATCGACATCGTCCTGGTCGTCGTCTTCGTCGCGATCGGTCGGCGCAACCATCACGAGGACGAAGGTCTGTCCGGCCTGGTCAGCGTCTCCGGCCCGTTCCTGATCGGCCTCGGGGTCGGTTGGGCGGCGACGTGGCGCAAGCACGCGCCCATGGCGCTGACGACGGGCGCCGGCCTCTGGATCTGCACGGTGGTCATCGGCATGGTCCTGCGCCGCACGGTGTTCGACCGCGGCATTGCCACGGCGTTCATCATCGTCGCGACGATCACTCTGGGCGTGTTCCTGGTCGGCTGGCGGGCGATCGCCGGCGCCGTCTCCCGTGAGAAGTGAGCCACCCGGTCGGGAGTAGGCACGAAGCAGCTACTCGCGACCGGACTGGTGGCTCGTGGCGGAAACTCTGCCCGCCGCGTTTCGTGCTCAAACATCCGCCGAGGCCAACTGCGTCCGGCGAACGGCACGTCTGAGGTTTCGCCGAACCGGGCATACGCTCAGCTCATGCGCATCTGGCCCGGTTCCCCCCTTCCGCTCGGTGCCACCTTCGACGGACTCGGCACCAACGTCGCGCTGTTCTCCGAGGTCGCAGAGGCCGTGGACTTCTGCGTCTTCGACGACGACGGCAACGAAGAACGTCACCGCCTCCCCGAACGTTCGGGCAGCGTGTGGCACGGATACTTCCCCGATGTCGGCGCCAACACGCCGTACGGGTTTCGGGTCCACGGGCCGTGGGATCCGGCCAACGGGCACCGCTGCAACCCGGCGAAGCTGCTCCTCGACCCGTACGCCCGCGCCATCGAGGGCTCGTTCGAGTGGGGCCAGGAGATGTTCTCGTACAACTTCGAGGACCACGACGAGATCGACATGAGCGACAACGTCGCGCACACGCCGCGCAGCCTCGTCGTCAACCCGTTCTTCGACTGGGGCACCGATCAGCCGCTGCTGATGCCGTGGGCCGAGACGATCATCTACGAGACCCACGTGCGTGGCGCGACGATGCTGCACCCTGGCGTGGACGAGGAGCTACGTGGCACGTACGCGGGCATCGCCCACCCGGCGTTCGTGGACCACCTCAAGAACCTGGGCGTGACGACGGTCGAACTGCTGCCGGTTCACGAGTTCGTCCACGATGCCCATCTCGTCGAGCGCGGCCTGCGCAACTACTGGGGCTACAACACGATCGGCTTCTTCGCCCCGCACAACGAGTACTCGCACCGGCACGGTCAGGGCCAGCAGGTCCAGGACTTCAAGCAGATGGTCAAGACGTTGCACCAGGCCGGCATCGAAGTGATCCTCGACGTCGTCTACAACCACACCGCCGAAGGCAACCACATGGGTCCGACGTTGGCGATGAAGGGCATCGACAACGCGTCGTACTACCGCCTGGTCGAGGACGACAAGCAGTACTACATGGACTACACGGGCACCGGCAACACGCTGAACATGCGCAACCCGTTCGTGCTCCAGATGGTGATGGACAGCCTGCGCTACTGGGCGACGGAGATGCACGTCGACGGGTTCCGCTTCGATCTCGCCTCCACGCTGGCGCGCAGCCTCCACGAGGTCGACAAGCTGTCGGCGTTCTTCGATCTCGTCCAGCAGGATCCCGTGATCAGCCGGCTCAAGCTGATCGCCGAGCCGTGGGACGTCGGCGACGGCGGCTACCAGGTCGGCAACTTCCCGCCGCAGTGGGCGGAGTGGAACGGCCGCTACCGCGACTGCATCCGCGACCGCTGGGCGGGTGCCTCGAACGGTCTCGGCGAGTTCGCCTACCGCATCACCGGATCGAGCGATCTGTACGAAGCAGCGGGGCGTAAGCCGCACGCCAGCATCAACTTCATCACCGCCCACGACGGATTCACGATGCGCGATCTCGTCAGCTACAACGAGAAGCACAACGAGGCCAACGGCGAGGACAACAACGACGGCGAGAACCACAACCGTGGCTGGAACTGCGGGGCCGAGGGACCGACCGACGATCCGGAGATCAACGCGCGGCGGTCGCGCCAGCAGCGCAACCAGCTGGCCACCCTGATGCTGTCGCAGGGTGTGCCGATGATGCTCGGTGGGGACGAGATCGGGCGCACGCAGGGAGGCAACAACAACGCCTACTGCCAGGACAACGAGGTCTCGTGGTACAACTGGCCCGAAGCAGATCTCGAGTTGCTCGGCTTCGTCTCAGCGCTCATCCACCTCCGTCGTGAGCACCCGACGTTCCGTCGCCGCCAGTTCTTCCAGGGCCGGTCTCTGCACGGCGAAGGCACCGTCGATCTGCAGTGGTTCACGGCCGATGGCTCGGTGATGAGCGACGAGCAGTGGAACGAGGACGATCTCAAGACCGTCGCGATCTACCTCGGCGGCAGCTCGATCGAGCAGAGCGCGCGAGGCGAGCAGATCACCGACGTCGATGTGCTCTGGTTCGTCAACGCCAGCGACGAAGCGGTCGAGTTCACCTTCCCGCCCGAACAGTGGGGCGAGCAGTGGCGGTGCGTGCTGGACACCGCCTCCGGCGACGTCGCGTCGGCCGAGGCCGGCGTGGCGAAGGCGGGAGACAGCGTGCCGCTCGTCGATCGTTCGCTGATGCTGTTCGTGCGCATCCTCGACGATCCGAGTGCCGCGATCGGGTCCACTGCCATCGCGACCGCGCCCGTCGTGGTGAAGCCGCTCGCGTAGGGTCTCGGCGATGTCGTGGCCGCTGTCGCCGATGAAGGCCACCAGCGGCCGGCTTCCACGTGGCGACGACTGGCGATACGAGCCGAAGTGGGACGGCCACCGGGTGATCGTGCGCAGGCGCGGCGACACCGTCGAGGCGATCAGCTCCAGCGGGCAGAACCGCATCGATCGTTGGCCCTGGCTGGCAACCGCCGTCGCAGCGTCGTGCACCACCGACGTGATCCTCGACGGCGAGGTGATCGCGCTCGACGA
>JAOBWQ010000275.1 GCA_025463425.1 Ilumatobacteraceae bacterium
AGTTTCATGTCGTGGAGGGCAGTGATCCCATCGAGTCATTGGGGCGCTTTTCGCGTCGCGTCCATGCGGACCTGATCGTCGTCTGCTCGCAGTGGCGAGGCAGCATCGGCAGTGCCCTCCGGGCGTCGTCGCTGGTGCACCTCGCCCGCAACTCGGGCCTAGCGGTCATCTCGATCCCCGACCGGGGGGAGGCCGCAGATGAATGACGACCACGTGTCGCCCGACAACGTCGCAGGCGAAGTCCCGGGGTGTGGCTGCCTACCCAGAACGAGATGATCGAGGGCGATCTGCCCGACGCGATCCAACGTGCCGAGGACCGAGCATCCGAGCTTGCACAAGACGGATCTCTGGCAGCTGCCACCCCGATTGGCGAGGTTGGCGATCCTGCCACGGCGATCATCCGGGCAGCCCACGAACACGCGGTCGACATCGTCGTCATCGGATCACATCAACACAGCTGGCTCGGGCGACTCTTCTCATCGTCCGTCGAAAGGAGCCTTCTCCGGGAGGCCGACTTCGCCGTCATGATCGTCCAGCACGGATGAGCCCCTCGATTCGAGTGACATCGCGCCCGCTTCTCTGATCCATGATCGATCTTCTCCTTGATCCCCCGGCTCCGTAGATCGGGCAGGTCTCACGCCGCGCCGGTCGCTCGGGCGACGAGCGCTTTGCGGTTTCTGACGCCGGTCTTGGTGAAGATCGACTTCAGATGATCTTGAACAGTGTGTTGCGACATGGCCAGCCGGTCTGCCACTGATCGAGTGTCGACGCCATTGATGATCAGGTCGAGGACTTCGCGCTCGCGCCCGCTGAGGCCAGCGACCCGAGCGTAGAGGTCGGCCCGTTCAAGAGGCGATGCGAGTTCGATGCTGACCGCTATCGAAGGAGTTCCGGTGCCCGTCGGCTCTGTGCGAGCGGCCCGGGCGGTCAACCACCGTCCGCCCAACGGCAGCCGTGCTGCGGCTTGATTGCCATCGATACCCTGCTCCCGCGCGAGCAGTTGCGCAGCGACGTTGTAGACCGCCGCGGGTACCGGAGGCCGGTCGACGGGTCCCGGCAAGAGGGCGCGCAAGTAGGTGTCGGCCTGCACGGTTTGGATCAGTACGGTGAGTTCGTTGTCCAAGACGATGATTGCTGGTCCGTCGGATTGATCGAACGGCGCGGGCAGCCCTTCGAAGGTCGGCAGCAGGCTGCGACGCACGGCAGTTGTCACCAGCGAGGTGCATTCGGCGAGCACCGAGCACTCGAACTGCGAGAACGCTGCACCATCGGTCCGCCAGAGATCGATGAACCCCCAGCAGCCGTAGTGATCGCGCAGCACCGCCGTCGCGAGGTCGCTGACCCGGTGCGCGGCGAGGCTGCCTCTCCACAAGGTGCTTCGCGCCAGGTCACCGTCCGTCACGGCGAGCAGGGTGGTGACACGACCGGCATCGGTACTCCTCCAGCCGTTCGCCGCGCTGGCGTACCTGAGTCGGATCAGGGACGGGATCTCACGAAGGTCAGGTACGTCCGCGAGCGGTGAGCATCCAACGCCCGACGCAGGGTCCGTCAGCAACCAGACGAAGGAGTCGAATGGCACCACGGTCCTGATGAGGTCCAGGATCGAGACCCGGAGGTTGCGCTCGGACAGACCGTTCCCGGTGAGCTTCTCGATGCGATCGGACAGCGACATGCGACGAGAGTACGGCCGAACGAAACCCAACAAGTTGGGATGGCGGCTCAGCGCTGCCGTTCGTACGGTCGAGCGATGAGCACACTGCACATCCAACACGCGATCACCGACTACGCCACATGGCGCAACGCCTTCGACAGCTTCGCTGAAGTGCGAGTCGCGGCTGGCGTCATCGGTACGCGCGTCGCCAGACCGATCGACGACGAACACTTCATCGTCGTCGACCTCGACTTCGACTCCGCCGAGGCAGCAGCGGCGTTCCTGAGCTTCCTCGAGTTGAACGTCTGGTCGGCACCACAGAGCTCCCCTGGCCTCGAGGGAGAACCCACCGCCCACGTCCTAGAGAGCGTCGCGTGAACAGCTCGCCTCGAGCCACCGGCGCTACAGGCGCTCGATGGCGAGTTGGACGAGCGGTTGCCAGCCTTGGTGAGGACCGGTTGCTCGACCTCCTCGAAATCCGGAGCCCGCAATCCGGACAGACCGCTTCGGCAGTCGGCAGGTCTCGTCACCTCGACGACACCGCAGGCTAGGGAACGTACCCGTTGACGTCGGCGATGAGGTGGGTGGCCTGGCTGTTGAAGAGGCAGACGTCGCCACCCGCTCCGATCTGGGTGACGACGGCATTGGGGACGGTCTGACCGGCGACGTAGTTGAGGTTCGACGCGACGGGTGGCGTCGGGTTGCACGGATAGACGGTGATGAAGCCGGCTTCGACTGCTTCTGTCGCCGTCACGTTCAACACGGCGGTGCGGGCGCCGTCAGGAACGCCGCCCCGGCCTGCGACGTGCAGAACGGTCACTGTGCCCGGAGGAAGAAGTCCGGCCCCGAGCGCGAGTCCATCCACGGTTTCGGAGCCGACGCGAGTGTCGAGCACTCGCGCTGGGGTCAGGGCAGCGTAGGTCGTATCCATCGCGAAGTATCCGTCGACATCAGCGATGAGATGGGCGCCGGCTTGGCTGAAGATGCACACGTTTCCGCCGACGCCGATCTTGGAGATCGCGAGGTTCGGGATGGTCAACCCGGCCGTGTAGTTGAGGTTCGACGCCGTCGGAGGTGTCGTACCGCACGGGTAGACGGTCGCATACCCATTGGCTGCCGGCTCGGTGACGGTGACGTTGAGCACGACCGCTCTGGCATCGCTGGGAACGCCGACTCGGCCGGTGATCTGCACGAACGTGATCGAGCCGGCCGCCACCGCTCCGCTGCCGGCTTGCACGCCGTCGGAGGTGCTCTGTCCAGGGCGGGTGTCGAGCACGCGTGCAGGGTTGATCGGTGCATACGTCGTGGACGACGGGAAGTAGCCGTTGACATCGACGACGAGGTGCACCGGTTGCGACGTGAAGAGGCAGACGCTTCCGCCAGCACCGATCTTGGTGATGACGGCATTCGGGATGGTCGCGCCCACGGCGAAGTTGAGGTTCGATGCGGTCGGCTGCGTCACGCCGCACGGGTAGACCGTGACGAAGCCGCTGCCACCCGGTTCGGTCGCGGTCACGTTGAGCACGACTGCGGTCGCGTCGGTCGGCACCCCGCCACGGCCGCCCACCACGAGTTGGAGCGATGAACCGGCGGCTCGCGGCCCCTCACCCGCGAACAATCCGTCGATGGTCGGTTGTCCGGTTCTGGTGTCGGCCAATCGACCGGGCGCCAGCGCGACGTAGTCGGTGCCAGCGACCACCGTGACGGTGAACGATGTCGTCGAGAACTGCTCGTCGAGGTTCGTTGCTGTGCACGTCACCGTGGTCGTCCCGACGGGGAACGAACTGCCCGAGGGAGGTGTGCACCCGATCGTCGGCGCGCCGATGTTGGCGGTGGCCGTCGGGATCGGGTAGTTGACGACGGTCGATGTCGTCCCCGCACGTGCCTGTGCCGTGACGTTCGGAGGCTGGGCGAAGACGGGCGGCAGGGCGTCGAACCGCAGCATCGTGACCTTCTGGAGATCGGGTCGGCCGACCGGGATCAACCCGGCTGCGGTCGGTCGGGCCGACACGTTGCGGAGATCGAAGGTCTGGGTTCCGAGCAAGCTGTTCGTCGAATTGACCACACCGTGCCGCCCGCTCTGACCGCCGAGGCTGATCGCGGCGTACTCCGCGTGCCATTTCTGGCTGAACACGATGTAGCCCCCGTTGGCGAGGGGAATGTTCGGAGCGTATTCGGAGCCGACCCTGTCGTCGGTTGCCGACCCCACCAGGCTGTTGGCTGCGCTGACGGCTCCGACCGTGGTGCCGTCGGCCGCTCCCCACGTGACCGCGCCGGCGTTCTTGACGGCGCCATTTCCCCAGTAGCTGCTCGTCGCGAGAAAGTTGCCATTGAGCAAGGGGGTGATGTTGCCGCGGTCGACCTGATCGTCTGCCTGGCTGCCGACGAGGCTGTTGGTCGGTCCGACGACACCGGTGCTGGGTCCGCTGCCCGACTGCCACGTGACGGCGCCGACGGCCACGCCGGCGCCGTTGTGCCAGTACTCGCTGCGGGCGACGTAGTTGCCGTTCGTCAGCGCAGTCAACCCATCGGCGCCGAGGAGGTCGTTGTTGGTCGAGCCGACCATGCTGTTCGCTGCCGAGACCGTGCCTGAAGCGGGAATCGTCCCGTTGCCCCAGGTCAACGCGCCGACGTTGGCGCCCGTCGGACTGTGCCACGACGAGCTCGCGAAGGCGTAGTTGCCGTTGCTCAGGGCTACACCGTTCGATCCGACGTTGGCGCCGGCGACGCTACCCGTGAGGCTGTTGGCTGTGGTGATGGGACCGGCGAGGCCCGTTGCGCCGTTGACCCACGTGACTGCGCCTGCTGCGAGCATCGAGCCGTTCCGCCAATTCGGCGAAAGCACGACGAAGTTGCCGTTCGTCAAGGCGAGCACTCCGCTGGAGCCCACACCGTCGAGCGAGCCCTGGCCGAAGAGCGCGTTCGTGCCGGTGATGTAGCCGGTGATGCCAACGGCACCGTTGACCCAGACGACGGCTCCGTAACCACCACTGAAGTTCTGGACGACGATCACGTAGTTGCCGTTGGTCAGCGGGACGACACGGCTGCCGAGCGCATCGCTGGCATACGTGCCGAACATGCTGTTGCTGTCCGTGACGACGCCGGTGGTGCGTGGGCCGGCCGTGCTGCCGTTGCCCCACGTCGATGCGCCGACGTTGGGGTTCCCGCCGCGATTGATGTAGAGGGTGCCGACCACGTAGTTGCCATTGGTCAGCGCCGTGACCCCGCCTGAACCGATCTGGTCGGCCAGGTTGGCTCCCGTGATCGCATTGCCACTGGTGATGACGCCGCTCGTGCCGGTCACGCCGTTGCCCCACGCAGACGCGCCACGAGCGCCATTCCAGCTCGATGAGGTGACGACATAGTGCCCGTTGCTCAAAGGAACGACGTAGTTGCCGATGTTGTCGTTGTCGTGGTTGCCGACGAAGCTGTTCGTCGATGTAACGGCACCGACGGTCGGGCCGTTGCCACTGCCCCACGTGGCCGCCCCGAGGCGCAGCGCAACGCCACCCTGGTTCCAATCCGGGCTGGTGACGACGTAGTTGCCGTTTGCGAGCACAACGACACCGGTGCCCCCGACTCGACTGTTGACGTAGGTGCCGAACAGGCTGTTGGTGATGCTGACGAAACCGTTGAGCCCCGTCGTGCCACTGACCCACGTCACTGCACCAGCGGCCGCGGCGATGCTTGTCCAGTTGGAGCTGATGACGACGAAGTTGCTGTTGCCGACCTCGACGAGGCTGCTGCCGACGGCATCGCCGGTGCTCGATCCCGTCAGGGTGCTGATCAGCGCGTTGGTCATCCCGTTGTAGAGGTAGACGGCGCCGACGTCGGCCTTCGACGGACTGTCCCAGCCAGGGTCGGAAACGGCATAGTTGCCGTTGGTCAGCACGAGCACGCTGCTGCCGAAGTACTGGCTCCTCGCCGGGCCGACGATCTCCGACGAGGTGTACGCGTACGCAGGAGGGACATCAGCCAGTGGTGGCACGACCTGCTCCGCCACGGCCGCCAGCAGCGGCACCACCAAGACGAGACTGATCCGCGTTCGCCACACTGTCGTTCTCCGAGCTGCCGTCCACGCCTGTCGGGGCCAGTCTCGCAGGTGCGGATGCGTAGCGGTTCTGGTCAGCGACGCCGTGTCTGGTTTGACGACCTCAGGGCGAGGGTAGAAGGCCGCCGCCTCCGATCGAAACGAATCGATCAGGCACGACACGGAGGGCTTCGATGTCCGAAGACGGCGAGAGAACGACTCGGGCGGTGGTGTTCCGGGTGCCCGCGGCGCTCGGAGCGACGACGGTCGCGGTCGTCGGCGAGTTCAACGACTGGAATGCAGATTCGGACCTGCTGGAACCGGAGGAGGACGGCGGGTTCATGTGCGTCGTGGACGTGCTGATCGGCCGCACGTACCAGTATCGGTACCTGATCGACGGCCATCGGTGGGAGAACGATTGGCACGCCGACGCATACGCCCCGAACGCATTCGGCGGCGACGACTCGGTGCTCGACCTGACGGACGGCTCCCCGAGGCTCGCCGCCCGAGACGCATCGGAGGACGGACCGGCGAAGGCGTCCGAGGTGGAACCAGCGGACAAGAAGCCCGGTGGGCGCAAGCGCTCGAGCGCGAAGAAATGATGATCCGTGGTCTCGTCCTGTTCGACGTCGACGGCACGCTCGTTGACAGCAACTATCTGCACACGATCGCTTGGTCGCGCGCGCTTCACAGTGCAGGTGAATGGGCCCCGATGAACGCTGTGCATCGGCTGATCGGAATGGGCTCGGACAGCCTGTTGCCCGCCCTGATCGGCCGCGACGACTCCACGATCTCCGACGCCTGGCGCGCCGAGTACGAGAAGTTGATCGGTGAGGTGACAGCGTTTCCGGGGGCAGCGGACCTCCTCAGCCAGTTGCACGAGTCCGGGCTCACGATCGGGCTCGCGACGTCCGCGCCTGCGACGCACCTCGAGCGCATGATCGATCTCCTGGGGGTCGAGGCGAGCATCGACTTCTCGACTCACGCAGACGACGTGGCGCGAGCCAAACCCGATCCCGAGATCTTCCTCACCGCAATGGCTCGGGGCGGCGGAGATGCGCACGCGACGCTCGTCGTTGGTGACAGCACGTGGGATGTCGTCGCCGCGAATGCAGCGCGGATCCGCTGCATCGCCCTCGAGTCCGGGGGGTTCAGCCGCGCCGAGCTCCGAGAGGCGGGTGCGATCGAGGTGTACGAGGACGTCGACTCGCTCCGCGAGAACCTCAGGACGAGCCCTCTCGCCAAACTCTTCGAATGACGGAACGTCTGCCGACTGCCTCGTCGAGAGTCGTCGCACGCCCACAAGAATGGGCTCACGGCCGGAACACCACTTTGATCGCGCCGTCCGTCTTGGCCTGGAACATCTTGTAGGCCGCGGGCGCTTCGGTGAGTGGAACGTGATGCGTCGCGAACGTGTCGACCCCCAGAGGGTCGTCGTCGGTGAGCAGTGGGAGGATGTCATCCACCCAGCGACGCACGTTGGCCTGCCCCATCCGTAGCTGGATCTGCTTGTCGAACATCGTCATCATCGGCATCGGATCGGTCATCGCGCCGTAGACACCGACCACCGACACCGTGCCGCCGCGCCGCACCAGATCCAGTGCCATGTGCAACGCCGCGAGGCGGTCCGTGCCTGCCTTGCGCATCAACCTCTCCGCGACCGCGTTCGGCAACAGTGCCGTCGCGGTGTGAGCAGCCTTCGCGACCGGCGATCCATGCGCTTCCATGCCGACCGCGTCGATGACGGCGTCGGATCCTCGACCGTCGGTGCGCGATCTCACGGCAGCGACGATCTCTTCGGTGTTGTCGAACGACGACCAATCGATGACGTCCACGCCATCAGCCTTGGCGCGTGCAAGCCGGTCGGGCACGAGATCGATCCCGATGACGTTCGCAACGCCGAGGTGCAACGCGATCCTGCATGCCATCGCCCCGATCGGGCCGAGGCCGAGCACGACCAAGCTGCCACTCCTGGGCGCAGCCGCGTATTGCACTGCCTGCCACGCCGTCGGCAGCACGTCGGACAAGAAGAGGAAGCGGTCGTCGTCGGGACCCTCCGGCACCTTGATCGGCCCGTAGTTCGCCTGCGGGACGCGGAGCAATTCGGCCTGTCCGCCTGGCACCTGGCCGTAGAGCTTGGTGTAACCGAACAGCGCTGCTCCACAACCCTGATCACGAACCTGCGTCGTCTCGCACTGTGACTGCAAGCCCTGGCCACACATGTAGCAATGCCCGCACGAGATGTTGAATGGCACCACCACCCGGTCACCGACGGCGATTTCGGTCACTGCCGAGCCAACGGCCTCGACGATCCCCATCGGTTCGTGCCCGAGGATGTCACCAGGCGTCATGAACGGTGCCAACACCTCGTACAGGTGCAGATCCGATCCACACAGCCCACTCGAGGTCACCCGAATGATCGCATCCGTTGGTTCGACGATGGTCGGATCAGGGACAGTGTCGATCTGGACGTCGCGACGTCCATGCCAGACCGCAGCGCGCATGACGTGCTCCTTCGTGAGTCTTCGAGGTTCCATCGCCAGCCGATGGACGGCACGTTGCTACCCCGACACGCCGACCTCAAACAGGCGGCTGGCATCCCTGATCGAGGTGACAATCCAACGTCTTCAACTTCATGCTCTGGTCAAGAATTCGATGAGAGGCGCTCGTCGTTCGACCACCGACGGTGGCCGACTCGCTGCGCAACGTTGACCATCCCTTGCCTGGACATCCCGTCACCGACACCGCATAGTGACGTGCACTTCGGGTGGGTCGAGGGAAAGCGGGACAACCATGAATGCACCGACGCATTCCGCAGCGCGCTGCGCCGGCACAGCAATTGAGCGCAGATCGAAGCGACGTTCGCGCAGCGGCGCAAGCACGTTGGCCGCGGTGATCATCGCCACGGTCGGTCTCACGACAGTCGGCACGAACGCCTCGCACGCCGCGAGCGGCAGCTCCGATCTCGCGGACACCGGAACGCTGTCGGCGATCACCCGGATCACGGGCGCGCAGTCGATGTGGAACCAGGGCTACACCGGCCAAGGCATCGGCGTCGCAGTCATCGACACCGGCGTCGCGAAGGTGCCCGGCCTGGACGCTGCCGGCAAGGTCATCGACGGACCGGATCTGTCGTTCGATTCGCAGGATCCTGCGTTGGCGCACATCGACGGGTTCGGTCACGGCACCCACCTCGCCGGCATCATCGCCGGCACCGACGTCGCCAGTGGCGCATCGAGCAAGGGCTGCAAGACCTGCCTCGGTTCGAGTCCATACACCGACACCACCAAGTTCGTCGGCGTCGCCCCCCAAGCCAAGATCATCAACGTCAAAGTCGGCGCGTACGACGGTGCCGTCGACGTCACCCAAGTCATCGCCGGGATCAACTGGGTCGTGCAGCACCGCAATGACCCCGGGCTGAACATCCGCGTGCTCAACCTCAGCTTCGGAACGGATTCGCTTCAGCCAGCCCAGATCGACCCACTCGCCTACGCAGCCGAGGTTGCCTGGAACGCCGGGATCGTCGTCGTCGCGGCCGGTGGCAACGATGGCGCCACTCCCGGCGAGTTGGCCGATCCGGCCTACTCCCCTTCGATCATCGCTGTCGGCACCACCGACGCCCGAGGAACGATCTCGACCAGCGACGACACGGTCGCCGACTTCGCCCAACACGGGACAGCGGCACGACCGGTCGACGTGGCCGCACCCGGTGTCTCCGTCGCCAGCCTCGCCGTGCCCGGGTCGTTCGTCGATCAGAACATCATGACCGGCAAGGTGGGCACACGCTTCCAGCGGGCGAGCGGGACCAGTCAATCGACGGCAGTGGTGTCCGGACTCGTCGCCTTGATCCTGTCCAAG
>JAOBWQ010000345.1 GCA_025463425.1 Ilumatobacteraceae bacterium
CGACGCTGGCGGGACCCGTGCTCGTCAGCTACGGCATCGACCACGGGATCACCAGGCACAACTCGCGCGTGCTCGACATGGCGGTCGCCGCGTACATCGTCGTCACGATCGTGGCCTACCTCGTCGGCCGGTTGAAGTACCTGTTCATCAACCGCGCCGGGGAGGGGTTCCTCCGCGATCTGCGGGTGCTGGTGTTCGAGCACCTGCAGCGTCAGGCGCTCGCGTACTTCGACCGTGAGAAGACGGGTGTGCTCGTGTCGCGCATGACGGCCGACGTCGAATCGATGGCCGAGCTGATCCAGTTCGGCCTGCTCCAGTTCCTGTCCGCAGGCATGCTCGTGGTGATGGCGCTGATCCTGCTGTTCGTGCTCAGCTGGGAGCTGACCCTGCTCGCGCTGATCGTGTTCCCGATCATGGTGATCGCGTCGATCCGCTTCCAGCGCGATTCCAACCTGGCCTACCTGCAGGTGCGCGAGAAGGTCGGCAACAACCTCAGCGCGCTGCAGGAGGGCATCAGCGGGGTGCGCGTGATCCAGGCCTTCGGCCGCGAGAACGAGCAGTCACGCCGCTTCCAGCAATCGAACCAGTCGCTGTTCGACACTCACATGCACAGCATCCGGATCTCGATGTGGTACTTCGGCCTGGTCGAGTTCTGCGGCATCCTGGCCACCGCCGGCATGGTCGGCGTGGGTGGCTGGCTCGTCCATCGCGGCTCGGTCAGCCTCGGCGTGGTCACCGCGTTCGTGCTCCTGCTGAGCAGCCTGTTCGAGCCAGTGCAGCAGCTCTCCCAGCTGTACAACACCGTGCAGTCAGCGGGCGCAGCCCTGCAGAAGCTGTACGGCATCCTCGACACCGTCCCCGAGGTCGACGAGGCACCCGATGCCGTCGAGCTCCCTGCAGTCGGAGCGATGGCGGTCTCCGACGTCGGCTTCGAGTACGTGCCGGGTCGGCCGGTGCTGTCCGGTGTCACGCTGACGGTCGGCATCGGCGAGCGCCTCGCCCTCGTCGGCCCCACCGGTGCCGGCAAGAGCACGCTGGCCAAGTTGATGGCGCGGCTGTACGACCCCTCGACCGGGACGATCACGTTCGGCGGGATCGATCTCCGCGCCGCGACGCTGCACTCGTTGCGCGAGCGGGTCGTGGTCGTCCCCCAGGAGGGCTTCTTGTTCAGCGGCACGATCCGCGACAACCTGGCCATCGCGCGGCCGTCTGCGAACGACGCCGACATCGCAGGGGCGCTCGCCGCGATCGGCGCGCTCGACCACTTCCTCGCCTTCCCCGAGGGGCTCGCCACCGAGGTCCGCGAGCGTGGCTCACGGCTCTCCGCCGGGGAGCGGCAGTTGATCGCGCTCGCTCGCGCCGCACTCGTCGATCCCGCCGTGCTCGTCCTCGACGAAGCCACGTCGAACCTCGATCCTGGCACCGAGGCCGAGGTCGAGCATGCGCTGGAATCGCTGATGACCGACCGGACGGTCGTCGTGGTCGCCCATCGCCTGTCGACGGTACGCCGGGCCGACCGCATCGCGGTGGTCGACGCCGGCGGCCTCGCCGAGCTCGGCAGCCACAGCGAACTGGTCGCGCTGGGTGGCAAGTACGCCGCGCTGTCGGCGGCGTGGGAGCGCAACCAGCAGTCCGGCGCCACCATCGCGGACTGACGGATTGACCCCGGCCCGGCGGGTGGCTGGCGTTCGGCACGACAAGCCCGCAATGAAGGGGGGCGATCGGGTGATGGGTGACGGCTGTTGCGGCCGCCGGCGTCCCCCGGGAACGTGTCCGATCTGCGCGGTGGGTGGCTGAGTTGTCGCGCCGACAGCCCAGCCACCCGCCCACGAAACGCGAACATCCCCCGTCCAGCACGGTTCCGCCGGACGAGCACGGACTGACGGCTCCCGGAGACTGCCGTCGCCAACGTGACATCGCCAACGTGCCGACGCCAGGCTCCCAGAACAAGACAGATGACGCTGGCCACCGCAACCACGGCCCGCCGGGCCGGACTGACCGACGATCAGGCCTTGGTGAAGGACAGCAAGAACTCGATCGTGCCGTTGTCGGCGGTGGTGACGGCGCCGTTGGACGGGTTGGCGATGGCGTAGTCGGCGAACTTGACGTTGGTGGAGCCGAGGACGTCGATGATGTCACCGTTGCGCTGGGCCTTGACGGTGAGCGTGACCGGCTTGGTCACGCCGTGCAGCGTCAGGTTGCCAGTGGCCGTCGCCGTGATCTCGGTGCCGTCGGCGGGAACTGTGCCGAGGTCGATCGGCTGGGTGATGGTGAACGTCGCCGTCGGATAGGTGGACGTCTCCATGATCTCGTTCTGGAACTTGCGGTCGCGGTTGTCCTCGTCGGACTTCAGCTTGGTCATGTCGACGGTGAACTCGGCCGCACTGATCGCCGATCCATCGAGCGTCAACGACCCCGTGACCGCGGTGGTCCGGCCGACGCCCTCGGTGTCCTGGCCGAACAGGTTCTCGGTGACGCGGTACCCGACGTAGTTGGCCGTGACGTCGCTGGACATCGTCAGCTTGTAGTTCTCGGCACCGACGGACGGTGCCGGCGTCGACGCGGCCGTGGCTGTCGATGGAGTGGTGGTCGCTGCCGTGGTGCCAGGTGTCGACACGGCAGTGGTCGCGATCGTGGTCGTCGCGATCGTGTTGGTCGCGATCGTCGTCGCCGTGTCACTGGAGCGCGTCGGCAGGCCCTGCTGCTCGGCCGACTTGGGCGCGTCGCTCTTGATGAAGTGGATGTAGATGAACGGTCCGGCGGTCGCGCCGATGATCCCGGCGAGGACGACGCCGATCACGATCTTCAACCACAGCTTCATCTTCTTCTTCGGCTTGCTGTTGATCTGGTCGCTCATCACATCTCCTGGATCGAGCCCGCGGTGCAGGACGGGCCACATTCTTGCGCACTCAAGTAATTGCGCAACGTCGGCAGCGTGAGAGGTCGGTGTGAATCCGCCGGCTGCGTATCCTGGGCACGTGACCCTGAGCATCTCGATCGTCCGTTCTGCCCCCAACACCGTGGATGCCGTCGGCGTCCCCGTCGGATCCACGGGTGCCGTTCCCCGGTCGCTCGGCCTCAACCGTGCAGCGCTGGCCGCGAACGGATTCGAGGGCAACGCCGGCCAGACCCTCGTCATCCCTGCGGCGAGCGGACCTGCGTACATCGCCGTCGGCATCGGCAAGCCCGCAGACCTGACGGTCAACGGCTTGCGCAGCGCAGCGGCCGCGTTTTCGCGCGCCGCCGGCAAGCGCACAGCGCTCGCCACGTCGTTGGCCGACGTCGAGGGCATCGATCCCCGCGAGGCTGCGAAGGCGGTCGTCGAGGGCGTCACCCTGGCGAACTACCGGTTCGTCGGTCTGAAGAACGACAAGACCGGCTCGCCCGCCACGTCGCTGGCGCTCGTGGTTCGCGCGGCCGACCTCGACGCCGCGACGCGTGGATCGGAGCAGGGAGCCATCACCGCTGCCGCTGCGACGCTGGCCCGCGACCTCGCCAACACGCCGCCCGCGTACATGACCGCGCGCAAGCTCGCCGACAAGGCGGTCGAGGTCGCCACCGCTGCGGGGCTCGGCGTGGAGGTGTTCAACAAGGACCAGCTGTTGGCGATGGGCTGCGGGGGCATCGTCGGGGTCAATGCCGGCAGCACGGAGCCGCCGCGCATGGTGCGCCTCACCTACACGCCACCGAAGCGGGCCGGCAAGGTGCCCGGTCATGTCGTCCTCGTCGGCAAGGGCGTCACCTATGACTCCGGCGGCATCAGCCTGAAGCCCAGCGACCCGTCGCACGCCTCGATGAAGATGGACATGAGTGGCGCGGCTGCGGTGCTGGCCACGCTCGGCGCGCTGCCCGGACTCCGATGCAAGACCGCGGTGACCGGCTACCTCATGTGCACCGACAACATGCCGTCGGGCAGCGCGCTGAAGCTCGGCGACGTGCTGACGATGCGCAACGGCAAGACGGTCGAGATCCACAACACCGACGCCGAGGGTCGGTTGATCCTCGCCGACGGCCTGTCGC
>JAOBWQ010000397.1 GCA_025463425.1 Ilumatobacteraceae bacterium
ACTCGCCCTGGAGCGCGGCCCGACTCAACGTGCCGAGATCCGCTCCCGCGTGAGCCGCTGCCGCCGCGAACATGCGGTCCGTGTCGACCCCCGGAGCAGCACCAGAACCCATGTACGCATCATCGCACATGGGTGTTGCACAGTTTCCGGGACGCCATACCCGCGCAGACATCCGCAGATCCGCGTGCCATCGACCGCGCCGAGTCGGCTATGGACCCGACGAGATCCCGAGCGTCCAGGTCGAGCTGTACGCCCCGCTTCTCGCTTTGCCCGGTACCGCCACCTTCGCCGTGAGGGTGACGTCGACCGGGCCCTGACCGGACGACACCGCCGCGTTGTAGAGCGAGGCGGCCGTCGGCGCCGTCGTCGCGGCCGGCAACGTGAGTGGGTACGTGATCGAGTTGGTCGGCATGCTGCAGTTTCCCGAGGCTGCGCTGGCCGACGCAGCCGTGATCGTGGTTGCCGTGTTGGGCAAGGTCTTGCCGCCCGTCGCCGTCAGCGTTGTCGAGGTGCCGGTGAGGTGCCACCCGCTTCCCGTGCCGGTCTCGTCGTCGAGCGTGACGACGACGGCCAACGTCGATGTAGCGTCGAAGCCGTTGAGCGTCACGGACGGAAAGCTGAGCGTAGGGGATGCCTTGGCGGCCAGAGATGCTCCCGAGCACGCTGGCAGGAAGGTCGCGATCGCGGCGGCCCAGGACGTCTGCGGATTGCTCGTCACGGCCTCCGATGCGACAGCGCCGCTCGTCGGGTTCATCTTGTAGTCAGAGCTGTAGCCGCTGCCCGGCGCACTCGTCAGCGATGTCCATCCGCTGCCCGGCGTGAACGACGAGAGGCCCGAACTGGTTGCGTACAGCGTGACCGCGAGCTCGTTGGGTGCCGCGACGTTGCCCGAAGTGCTCACGCTCAGCGACGTGCTCGACGAGGGGTTGTCGATGGTGCCGGTCTTGTCGAGCGGGCTGCTCAGCGAGACGCCGCTGAACTCGCTCAGCTGGGCCACGATGTTGGCTCCGGACGAACCGGTCGAGAACACCACGGACGTGACTGCGGCGGGCGTGTTCGGGCGATACCAGATCTCGACAGGTCCGACCGAGCCGCGGCAGGTGCTCACCGCACGCACCCACCCGGTCGGTCCGGCGAACGTGTCGGACCCGCAGTTGCCGTTCACATCCTCGATCGTCGCGACGAGGAGATCGCCGGCGGTGGAACCCGAGGGCAGGGTCATCGTGAACGACGTGCCCGAACCTGTCACGCGTGGACCCTTCTGCACCAGCGCCACCGCGGCACTGGCGGGCAGTGCGCTCGACACGACGCCCGCACCGGCCAGGATCACGGCGACGGCGATGCGGGCGAGCCGGGCGAGGCGGCCGGCGCCGACGAGCTGCCTCCCGGGGTCGTGGTCGACGGCGGCGACCGGTGGCGGCCACGCAGGAGCCGACCCCGGTGGGTCCTGCCGATCGCCGTCGCGACGGTCATGACGGTCGCTGCGCCGCCGACGGAGCAACAACGCCAGCACCACCAGCAGCGCCACGATGACCAGGCCGAGCGCGACCAGCACCGGTAGCAGCCATCCCGGCACGGACGATGTACGGATCACTCCGGGACTGGTGCCCGATTCCGCGGGCTGGCCTGGAGCCGCGGCAGCGGGCGACGGGTAGGCGAGGTCGCCGGTCCAGTGCGCGGCGTCGGCGTGGTCGCCGTACCAGAGTGTGACGTTCGTCGCGTGCGTACCGCTCGTGGAACCGGGCACCCTGACGGTGAGCGTCGCCGAGTCGCCCGGCAGGATCGTGTTCGCGCCGACTTCGACCTTGACGGGCCCAGCCGAACCGCCGAGATCGATCTCGGCACCCGCGCTGGGGTGCTCCCAGGTGTTGCCCGTGTTGCGGACCACGATCTCCAGCAGCGGTGCGTCGGCCTTGGTGTCGACCGTGACCTGCGCGATCGTGAGCGACGGCTGCAGCGCACCGGGCACAGTGATCGCGACGCCGATCCCAACGCTGGTGGTCACTGCCGCACCGACCTGTGGTTGGTCCGCCGCTGCCGTTGCGTCGATCGATGGTGTGCCGACGGGTCGGGCCAGCACACCGGCGAGGTATTGGCCCGGCAACGTGCCCGCCGGAACCGTGACCTGGAACGGAACGGTCACGCGCGAGCTGGCCGGGACCGTGACGGTGGCCGGCAGTCCGGTCATCCAGCACCCGACGCGCTGGCAGGTGCCGGGCGCGATCGGTGGATAGGTGTCGCCGGAGTTGGTCGCCGTCTGCCCGTACGTCGCTGCCAGCGACACATTGCACGGCTGCTCCTCCGGGTTGGCGATCAACAGCACCTCGTCGATCGTGATGCCGGGCGCAGCGCTGAGCGCGAAGTAGCTCGCCGGTGTCCCTGGATCCGCCTGCGGACCTGCGTGGACACTCAAGCAACGATTGCCATCGGACGCATCCGCCGATGTGCGATGGGCGCCGAACGCGAGCGCACACGCGCAGACGAACGCGATTGCGAGGAGGTGAGGGATCGCGACCGACGCCTGGGGCAACCGCCGCGGCGAGGGCGTGCTCATGGACCCGAGTTCACCGCCATGTTGATGGTGGCCGTGTAGGTGCCGGTCGCTGTCGAGCCCTTGACTCCGAGGTTGTAGAAGGCAGCAGCGGTGGTGCTGGCGCAACTGGTCGCCGTCGCCGTGCCCGTTGCGAAGCACACCGCGCCGAGGCCCGTGGCGGAGGCGGCCGAATAGAGGTTGACCTGCGCCGTCGGTCCGGATCCGCCGAGTGTCACCGGTGAGGTCGGACAGGTGCTGTAGCCGAGCGCGACGTGCGAGCACGTCGACGCCGGTGTCGCCGTGGTGCAGGTGCTCCCGAAGTCACACGAGTTGGCAGGTGTCGTGCCCGCGAACGGGTTGGTGGAGATCGGTGACACCTGCGACCAGCCGTAGGTCGAACTGCCGGCGCCGTTGAACGTCAGCACGGAGCCTGACGGCAGCGAGCTGGCCGAGAGGTACTCGCTGATCGACCAGCCGGAGGCCGAGCCGGTCGCGTCGAGCACCTCGAGCAATGGCGCGGTGCCGCTGCTGCAGTGGGTGAGCGATCCGAGAGCGCCGCAGCCTGTCAGCGCCGACCCGGATCCGCTGGCCCACTGGTCGTAGCCGGTCACCACCATGCCCCAATAGAGGCTCGGCGAGCTGATCAGCGACAGCGTGCCGGCGGACACGGTGAGGTTGGCCGTGATGGTGCACGATGCGGCGCCGGTCGTCGTCGAGCAGTTGCTGGCGTTGGCGGTCGAGGCCGGCGAGCCGACGACGGCCAGAGAGCAGCCGAGCGCGAGGATGCACACGAAGCCCAGGATTCGCGATCGATCGCTTCGAACGTTCATGTCGCCCGGATCGGCGAGGTTTCGTCACGTTCTAGGGCGAGTCGGCGTTGTCGAGGCCGAGCGCAGGTACCAGATGTCCGCGCCACGCGGACATCTGGTGCCAGCGTTCGGCGGGGACCTGAATCAGTTGACCTTGCGAGTGCGGCCCTCCCAGTAGGGGGCGCGCAGGTCCTTCTTGAGCACCTTGCCGCTCGGATTGCGCGGCAGCGCGTCGATCCACTCGACACTGGTGGGGCACTTGAACCGGGCCAGGTGCTCACGCGCGTAGGCGATGATGCCGGCCTCGGTGACCTCCACCTCCGGCGTGCGCACGACCAACGCCTTGGCGGTCTCGCCCCACCGTTCGTCGGGCACGCCGATGACCGCGACGTCGGCGATGCCGGGATGGCCCATCAGCACGTTCTCCACTTCGGCCGGGTAGACGTTCTCACCGCCGGACACGATCATGTCCTTGACCCTGTCGTGGATGAAGAGGTAGCCGTCGGCGTCGAGGAACCCTGCGTCGCCGGTCTTGAACCAACCATCGGGGGTGACCGCCTCGGCGGTCTCCGCCGGCATCTTCCAATACCCCGTCATCACCTGTGGCGAACGGATCCAGATCTCACCGACCTCGCCCGTCGGCACCTCGTCGCCGCCTTCGGAATCCGTGTCGACGATCTTGACCTCGACCCGAGGCCCGGGGAGGCCGCAGCTGCGCAACCGATGACGGTTCGGACCGCCGAGGTCGTGATCGGCGGGCGGCAGGTTGACCACCGCGCCCGTGGTCTCGGTCAAGCCGTAGGCCTGCCAGAACTTGCACTTGAAGACTTCGATGCTGCGCGCCAGCACGTCCTCGCTGATCGGCGACGCGCCGTAGACGAGCGAGCGAAGGCTGCCGTAATCGCCGTCCGCCACGGTCGGCACCATGAGCATGAACTGGAGCACCGCCGGCACGACGAAGCCGTTGGTGATGCCGAGCTCACCGATCTGACGGATCAGCGCGGCAGGGTCGAGGTCGCGGATGACGACACTCGTCGCGCCTTCGTACATCCCGGCAACCGCCCATCCACCCCCGCCGATGTGGAACAGCGGCATCGCCACGAGGTTCACCGAATCAGAGGTGATCTCCCACATCTCCTTGGCCATGGGAAGCAGGGCGAACAAGTTGTCGTTGCTGAGCATCACCCCCTTCGGTCGGCCGGTTGTGCCCGACGAGTAGAGCTGGAAGGCGATGTCGTCGCTGGTGGCCTGCACGCCGGGATCGACGGGCTGGTGCCGTTCGACCCAGTCCTCGTAGGACTCGTGCTCCGGGTGGCCGCCGATGACGAGGATCTTCGAGACGGTCTGCAGGTTCGGCGCGATCGCGTCGAGGACGCTCACGAAGTCGGGCCCGACGACGAGCACCTTGGCCTCGGCGTCGTTGACGATGAACTCGACCTCCGGTGCGGCGAGACGCCAGTTGACGTCGACGCAGATCGCGTTGAGCATCGCTGCGCCGAAGAAGACCTCGAAGTGCTCGATCCCGTTCTTGTCCAAGAACACGACGTGGTCGGCGCTGCCGACCCCTTCGGCCCCGAGTCCGTCGGCCACGCGGGCGCTGCGCTCGAGGAGCTCGGCCCACGTCAGGCGCCGGTCGCCGAGGATCAGGGCGGCGTGGTCGGGTCGCCCGGCCCCGTGGACGCGGACGATTTCGGCAACGCTGGCGATCCCCATGACGAGAACCTAGTGGAACCTCAACGGGGCGCGAATCCGATGTCGAAGCTGCGCACGGCGCGGGCGAAGATGTTCGGCTCGACGTCGGGCTCCGTGAGTGGCTGCAGGTCGCGGACACGTGCGGTCATCTGGGTCAGCAGCGACTGCAGCGTGGCCCGGGCGAGGTTGTTGCCGACGCAGAGGTGGGTGCCGAACCCGAACGCGATCTGCGGGTTCGGACTGCGGCGGATGTCGAACGTGAAGGGATCGGTGAACACGGCTTCGTCACGGTTTGCCGAGGGGTAGAGCAGGACGATCCGGTCACCCCGACGGATCGCGGCACCGTTGACCTCGGCATCGGCGATCGCGCGGCGGAACATGTTGTTCAGCGGTGTCACCCAGCGCAACACCTCTTCGACCGCTCCCTGCACCAAGGACGGGTCGGCCGCCATCGCCTCCCACTGGTCGGGGTGGTTGCACAGCTCGCGGATGCCGTGGCTGATCGCTGTGCGCGTGGTCTCGGCACCACCGGAGATGAACAGCCCGACCTCGTGCGCGATGGCCATCGGTGGCAGTGGTTCACCGTCGATCCGGCCGTGGATCCAGACCGACAGCAGATCGTCGGCCGGGCATCCGATCTTGTCCTTGACGACCTCGCCGAGGCCGCCCATGAACTCCATGTTGGCGTCCATGAACTCGACGAACGTGTGGCCGTCGCGCTCGCGCATGTCGATGCGCATCAGACGCTCGCTCCAACTCTTGATCTGCGGCCACATCTCCTCGGGATAGCCGAGCAGCCGCGCCGTGAGGCGAGCGGGCAGCTGACCGGCGATCGCGCCGACCAGCTCACACTGCCCACGCGTGCCATCGTCAGGCACGATCGCGTCGAGCAGCTCCGTGACCAGCGCGTCGATCTCCGCACGGCGGTCGTTGACCTCGGCGCGGGTGAACTTGTGCTGCACGAGCATCCGCTGCTGGCGGTGGCGAGGATCGTCCTGGGCGATCATGTTGATCTCGTCCGGGGACCACACCGCGCGGTAGCCCTGGCCGCTGACGAAGACGTTGCTGCGACGCTCGACCTCCATGATGTCGGCGTGGCGGGTGATGCCCCACAGGCCGTTCCGCGCGTCGCGGTAGACGGGTTCGTTGGCCCGCATCCACGTCCACGCATCGTGTGGGTTGCTGCTGTAGAAGTCGGGATCGAGGAGGTCGACGGCCAGGCGCATCAGCCGACCAACGTCAGCAGCTCGGCCAGCCGTTGCCGGTACGCCTCGACGTTGGCGACCTTGATCGATTCGTAGCCGCGGATCATGTCCGGGAGGGCAGCGATGTCGAGCACGATGTCGTCCCCCATCCCCGACGATGCAGCCTTGGTCACGATCTGCTGCATCGTCGCGATGTACTCGCCGGGCAGGGCACGCTCGGTGCGGCGCAATGATGTCCAGCCAGGGATGTCGAGCGCAGTGCCGCGCAACCGCCGACCGGCGCGCAGCGCCATCAGTGCGGGCGTCGCGGAACGACCGAGCTTCAACTTGTTCTTCATGCCCAGTGCGCGGAGCAGTGGCGGGTGCAGCTGCCACGTGACGCGTGCCCCCTTGCCGCCGACCTTGACCGCGGCAGCCTTGGCCTCAGGGGCGAGCAGCAAGCGGGCGACCTCGTACTCGTCCTTGTACGCCATCAGCTTGTAGAGGTTGCGCGCGAACGCCTCGACGACGGCGTCGGATGCGCCGGACGTGCGGAGATCATCGACAGCGGTCGTGTACCGGCGTGCGTAGGCCGACGACTGGTAGGCGACGAGATCCTTCGCACGCTGCTCGACGAGCGCTTGCGTCGTCGTCGGTTCGGTCGCTTCAGAACGGGCTGCGTCGCCGAGCCCGGCGGCGGCTGCGACTGCCGAGGCATCGACGACCCATTGCCGGCCCCATCGGAGCGCCTCGAGGTTGAGCGACACCGCGACGCCGTTGAGCTCGATCGCCCGCTCGACGTTCGCCGTCGAGATCGGGATCACCCCTGCCTGCAGGGCGACGCCGAGGAGCAGCACGTTGGCCGTTGCGGCATCGCCGAAGAGGCCGGTGGCCAGCTCGACGGACGGCACGTACCTGTTGAGCTCGGCACGGCTGTTCGAGTCGAGCCGCAGCGCCATCTCCGAGCGCTCGGGGTAGGCCCTTCCCGGGTGCAGGATCATCGATCCCGTCGGCGTCCGTGAGTCCGACCCGATCACGATCGTGCGGCCGCTGGAGGCGCCCTTGAGTTGGGCATCCGACGATGCCGCGAGGAGATCGAAGGCCAACATCACGTCGACTGCACCGGCCGAGGCCTTGTTGGAACCCTGTTGCTCGCTGCGGCTGAAGGCGAGGTCGCTGACGACGGGACCAGCCTTCTGCGACAGGCCGGTCTGGTCCAGCCCACGCACGTGGAAGCCCTCGAGCATCGCTGCCGTGCCGAGGATCTGGCTGATCGTGACCACGCCGGTGCCGCCGATGCCCGGCATCCGCACGACGAGCTCGTCGGCGTCGACGATGACCGTCGGGGCGGGGATCGAACGTGGCGCAGACTGCTTCTGACGCTTCGAGCGCGGCTCGGCGGCCCGCCACTTGCGTCGCTTGGCCGGCGTCACCGTCGCGAAGCTGGGGCAGTCGCCGTTGAGGCACGAGAAGTCGAGGTTGCACGAGCTCTGATCGATCCGCGTCTTGCGTCCGTACTCGGTCTCGACCGGCTGCACGGACAGGCAGTTGCTCTTCTGCCCGCAATCGCCGCAGCCCTCGCAGACCCGCTCGTTGATGACCACCCGGAACGACGGGGTCGGCACCAGGTTGCGCTTGCGCAGCCGGCGCTTCTCTGCGGCACACGCCTGATCGTGGAGCAACACCGTGGTGCCTCGCACGCTGGCGAGCAGTTCCTGGGCCTCGATGATCCTCGAGCGGTCCCAGACCTCGGTACCGGTCGGCAACGCGACATCGTCGTAGCGGTCGAGGTCGTCGGTGGTGATCACCACCTGCTGGACACCTTGCAGGAGCAGCATCCGCGCCATCGTCGGAACGTCGACGGCACCCTGCGGATCCTGCCCTCCGGTCATCGCGACGACCCCGTTGACGAGAATCTTGTAGGTGATGTTGACGCCGGATGCGATCGCGGCGCGCACCGCGAGTTGACCGCTGTGCGCGAAGGTGCCGTCACCGAGGTTCTGGATCAGGTGCGGCGTCTCCACGAACGGCGCCATGCCGATCCACTGCGCACCTTCGTTGCCCATGCAGGTCAGGCCGACGAGGTTGCCGACGCGGTCGGCCTCCATCATCGCGACCATCGAGTGGCAGCCGATGCCGCCGCCGACCGTCGATCCGTCCGGCACCTGCGTGCTGATGTTGTGCGGACAGCCGCTGCAGAAGTACGGCGTGCGGTTGATCGACAGCGGGATCAGCCGCTTGAGGCCGGCCGAAGAGTGCACCGGGGCGAGCCGTTCTTCACCCACGCGCTGCGCGAGGCGGGCGCGGAGCGGGCCGACGATGGAATCCGCATCGAGCGAACCGTGGCTGGGAAGAAGCACATGGCCGAGCCCGTCGCGCTTGCCCGTGATCAGCGGCCGATGAGGGCTGGGGTAGAGCGCGTCCCTGAATTTGACCTCGAGCGTGGGGTTCTTGTCCTCGACGATCATGATCTCGGCCAGCCCGTCCGCGAACCGACGCACCAGCGCAGGGTCGATCGGCGACGGCATGCGCAGCTGCAGCAGACGGATGCCGACCGCGGCGATCTGCTCATCGGTGGCCAGGCCGAGGAGGCTGAGCGCCTGACGCAGCTCGTGGTAGGTGTGCCCGCACGCGGCCAGGCCGATCCACGCATCGGACGGATCGACGGTGACGACGTTGAGCCGGTTCTCCGCGCCGTACATCCGGGCCAGTTCGAGACGCACCTCGATCATCTCGTGCTCGAGGTCGAGCGTGTGCGGCGTGAGCAGGTTGCCGTCGGCGTGGGGAACGAACGGGCGACCGCCGACCTCGAGGTGCGGGATGATCGGCCGGATGCGGTCCAGACCGAGCTCCAACGTGCCCGTGCCGTCGGCGACAGGCGCGACGACCTTGAGGCCGGCCCACAGACCGCTGGCTCGCGACAACGCGATCGCGTGGCGGCCGAGGTCGATCACGTCCTGCACGTCTCCGGGCGTGAGGATCGGGATGTGCAACCCGATCAGGGCTGCGTCGGACGAGCTGGGCAGCGTCGAGGACTTCGCTGCTGCATCGTCACCGACGAACGCGACGGCGCCGCCGTTGCGGTGCACGCCGGCGAACTGGGCATGGCGCAGCGCATCGCTGGCGCGGTCGACGCCGGGCGTCTTGCCGTACCAGAACCCGACGATGCCGTCGTAGCGGCAGTCGGATTGCTCGGCGGCGAGTTGACTGCCCATCACTGCAGTCGCGGCCAGTTCCTCGTTCAACGCCGGTGTGTGCACGTAGGGCAACCCACCGGCCATCTTCGAAGCGGCCGAGGCCTCCTTGTCGAAGCCCGCGAGGGGTGAACCGGGATATCCGGACACGAACGCTGCGGTCCGCAGACCACCAAGCCGATCGACGCGCATCTGCTCCAGCGGGATACGAGCCATTGCCTGCACCCCTGACACGAACACCCGTCCGGTGTCTCGGGTGTACCGATCGCTGAGTTGGTATCCGCCGTCGGAAAGCTGCTCCGCGATATCGGTCACCCCCTCATGCTGCCTTACTTTTCACGAGCGCGTTGCACCAAACGCGTCAGCGCGTATCACCAGGCAGGCCAAGCACCCGTTCGGCGACAATGTTGCGCTGCACCTCGCCGGTGCCGCCGCCGATGGTGAGCGCCATGCTGAACATGTACCCGTCGTACCAGCCCGGATCCTCCAGGTCGCTCGGCGGACGACCAGGCCCGAGCCCCTTGGCATCGGTGCCCGGAACGAAGGGCTTCAGCCCATGCGCGCCGGTCAGCATCCCGGAGGCTCCGAGCAGGTCGCGGGCGGCCGCCATGACGTGCTGGCCGTGTTCGTCGGCGAGGATCTTGCGGATGCTCGCTTCAGGCCCCGGTTGTTCGCCGCGGAGCTTGGCGGACAGTGTCCGCAGGCGGATCAGGTCGAGCACGACGTGTTCGGTGTAGATCCCAGCCAGCCGTTGGCGCATCATCGGGTCGGCGACGGGACCGTTCTCGCGCACGGCTTCCAACATCTGGAGCGCTGTCGGTCCGCTGCCCCACAGGACACCGCCGGTCGACAGCGAGACGCGCTCGTTGCCCAAGGTCACCTTGGCCAGCCGCCACCCGTCGCCGAGCTCGCCGACCAGGTTCTCGGCGGGGATGCGAACGTCGGTGAAGAACACCTCGTTGAAGGTGTGCCCACCGGTCATCTCGGTGATCGTGCGGATCTCGATGCCGGGAACCCGCATCGGGCAGATGAAGTACGAGATGCCACGATGCTTGGCAACCGTCGAGTCGGTGCGCGCGATCAGGATGCCGAACTTCGCGTACTGCGCGCCGCTGGTCCAGATCTTCTGACCGTTGACGACGAACTCGTCGCCGTCGCGCACCGCCGTGGTGGCCAGGCTGGCGAGATCGCTGCCGCTGTTCGGTTCGCTGAACAGCTGGCACCAGAACTCCTCGCCGGACAGCATCGGTCCGAGGTAGCGGTCCTTCTGCGCATCGGTGCCGGCGTAGAGCAGCGTTGGGCCGGCCCAACCGATGCCGATCGGGTTGGTGGGGCGGCGCACGCCGGCTGACGACAGCTCGTCGTCGATGATCAGCTGCTCGATCGGGTCGGCGTCGAGACCCCACGGCCTCGGCCAGTGCGGCGCGACGTAGCCGGCGGCAGCCAGGACCGCGCCCGACGGCTTGGGGTGCTCGGCGATCCACGACCGAACGGCGAGACGCCGTACGTCGTCGTCCGCAGGCATCTGGAAGTCCATCGGCGAGAGACTACGGTCTCGGGTGATGCGGTTTGGTTTCGTGGTCCCGAACGGAGACGCGGCCGACATCGCCGAGATGGCGGAGGTCGCGGAAGCCACCGGCTGGGACGCGCTCTTCGTCTGGGAGGGCCTCTACGGGGTCGATGCCTGGGTCGCGCTCGGTGTCGCTGCGGTGCGCACGACGTCGTTGCGCCTCGGCACGATGCTGACGCCCATCTCGCGGCGCAAGCCGTGGGAGCTGGCGGGCCAGGTTGCCACGGTCGACCGCCTGTCGGCCGGACGAGTCACGCTTTCTGTCGGGCTCGGTGCGATCGACAGCGGGTTCGCCGAGTTCGGCGAGGAGTGCGACCGCCGCACCCGCGCCGAGCTGATGGACGAATCGCTGGAGATCATCCGGCAGCTGTGGACCCAGGAGACGGCCTCGTTCACCGGCAAGCACTACACGGTCCGGCCGAGCGACTTCCCGAGCATCAAGCACGTCGTCCAGCAGCCCCATCCACCGGTGTGGTGCGTCGGCGCGCTCGACTCCCCGAAGTCGATGGCCCGGGCCCTGCGCTGGAACGGGCTCATCCCCCAGGTGATCGCGTCCGACGGGGCGCGCCAGGCGACGCTCGAAGAGCTGACCCGGGCGATGCCATCCATCCGCGTGGCCGTCGGCGACACCCACTTCGACATCGTCGTCGAAGGCAACCACGACGAGCACTCGGCCGCGGCGTGGTTCGAGGCCGGGGCCACCTGGTGGGTGGAAAGCCTCTGGGAGGCCGTCACCGCACCAGACCCGGTCGCCGCCTCGCTCGACCGGTTGCGCGAAGGCCCCCCGTTGGTCACCTGACGTCTAGATTCGGCCCGTGACCGGCCAGCAGACGAGTGGATGGAACTTCGCCGAGATGTGGGAGCACCACGCGGATCGGTTCCCCGACGCGGTGGTGCAGGTCCAGGGTGACCGTGAGTTCACATGGCGGGAGTTCGACCGGCGCGCCGACGGGATCGCGGCGACCTTGCTGGCGGCCGGCGTGGTCCACCAGGACAAGGTGGCGCAGTACCTCTACAACGCGCCGGAGTACCTGGAGAGCACGTTCGGCCTGTACAAGGCAGCGCTCGTGCCGGTGAACACCAACTACCGGTACACCGACGACGAGATCGTCTACCTCTGGGACAACGCCGATGCCGTCGCCGTGGTCTTCCACGGCACGTTCGCCGATCGTTGCGCGGGCTTGAAGGAACGCCTCCCGGCGATCCGGACGTGGATCTGGGTCGACGACGGGACAGCCCCGTGTCCGGCGTGGGCGATCGACTACGAGGTCGCTGCGGCATCGGCGACGGAGCGCACGATCGCACCGTGGGGTCGCAGCCCGGATGACCTCTACATGCTCTACACGGGCGGTACGACGGGCATGCCGAAAGGCGTGATGTGGCGCGTCGACGACGTGATCGGCAGCCTCGACGCCGCCTCGCGGATGCCGTTGCCTGCCGCACCGGGTTGGGATGCGCTCGATGCCCGGGTCACCAAGCCCGGTCCGCGCAACCTCCCGGCCGCGCCGCTGATGCACGGCACCGGGGCGTTCAACGCGATGTGGAACCTCTCCCTCGCGGGCGCGGTGGTGACGATGGCGGGCCGCCACTTCGATGCGGTCGAGCTGCTCGACACCGTGCAGACGCACCGCGTCAACTCGATGTCGATCGTCGGCGACGCGTTCGCCAAGCCAATCCTCCGCGCGCTCGACGCCGAGCCCGATCGGTGGGACTTCTCGTCGATGCGCGTCATCGTGTCCAGCGGCGTGATGTGGTCGTCCGAGACCAAGGCCGGCCTGCTGCGCCACAACCCGCGCCTGATCATGATCGACAGCCTCGGCAGCAGCGAGGCGATCGGCATGGCGAACAACACGACCACGTCGGACGGCGCCGGCGAGACCGCGAAGTTCGTGCTCACCGCGCACTGCCGGGTGCTCACCGATGACGGCCGCGAGGTCAGTCCCGGCAGTGGCGAGCGGGGCCGGGTCGCGCTGCGCGGCCGAACCCCGATCGGCTACTACAAGGACCCGGAGAAGTCGGCCTCCACGTTCGTGACGTTCGAGGGCGTGCGCTGGAGCATCCCCGGCGACTACGCCGAGGTCGAGGCCGACGGCACCGTCAAGCTGCTCGGACGGGGCAGCCAGTGCATCAACACCGGCGGCGAGAAGGTGTATCCGGAAGAGGTCGAGGAGGCGTTGAAGCTGCACCCGAGTGTCGCCGACGCGGCCGTCGTCGGCCTGCCCGACGAGCGCTTCGGCGAGGCGATCACCGCGCTCGTCGAGGCCGCCGAGGGCGCCGACATCGACGAGGCCGCGCTGATCCTCCACGTCCGCACCACCCTCGCCGCGTACAAGGCGCCGAAGCGCATCTTCACGATCGAAACCATCGGCCGCGCCGCGAACGGCAAGCTCGACTACCGCCGCCTCAAGGC
>JAOBWQ010000401.1 GCA_025463425.1 Ilumatobacteraceae bacterium
CGTTGAGCGCATACTCCGTCGTGTTCAGCAGGGGGTCCATGGACTACCTCGTGGGCGTGGCATCCGTGCAGAACAGGAACCCATCCGTGGGCCCAGGTGAGTGGGGAACTCGGGTGGAGTATCGGCGAGACGTTGTGCCGTTCAAGGTGTCAAACGACCCACGTGTGCGTGTCGGTCGTTGGGCCGTCCGGCGCCCGCTTCAGAGGCTCGAGCGGGTGTAGCCGGCGACGCCGCGGTGGCGGCGGGCCAGGTCGGCGCGCTGCTGGGTGACGTCCGCGAGCTCGCTCGCCAGGGCTGCGCGGCGGGCGCGCAGGACAGCGATGACGCGTTGGAGCACGACCGGATCCAGCTCGGCGACACCGATGCTTCCGGCGAGCGCGCTGACGTCGGCCTTGACGATGCCTGCGATCGCCCGGTCGACGTCGGCGCTGGGACTGCCGGCGTCGGTGAGGACGCGGTCCGCATCGGCGAGCCAATCGGCCGAGTCGCTCATCGCGGTCGCCTCACCCAGGCATCGTGGAGCCCTTCGATCACGAGCCGCACGTCGTCGAGCGGCTCCGGATCCTTGTAGATGTTCGCGTCGACCAGCTCGTCGATGCAGTAGCGGTAGAGGTCGTCGAGGTGGCGGGCGAGATCGACGACAGCGGGGTCCTCGTGGTCGAGGGCCAGTCCGACCGTCAGCTCCAGCAGGATCGCCTGGGCGCGCATCGTCTCGTCGTGGAAGACCTGCACCCAGTTCGCCGGCGTGCGCGCTTCGGCCTGCTCGGCCCGGTTGCATGCCGTGAGGATCCGCTCGTACGCCATCCGGACGATCTCACCAGGTCCCGCCGTTGCGGTGGAAGCCTGGGCGTACGAGGCGAGCGAAGCGGCTGCAGTCATCGAGTGTCCTTCAGGAGAGCCGACCGTGCGACCGCGGATGCGAGCGACGTGTCGGTCGGGGAGGGTTGATCAAGGCGTTGATCACGTGCGTGCGGTGTATCGGCGCCCTGCGGCTGGGTTCCAGCAGGGACCGGACATCTAGAGAGAGTCCTGACGATTCGTCGAATCGCGGACTGGGATCGCTCGGGTTCAGCCGGACGACGATGTCGTGAGGCCGGCGAGCTGGGTGCTCATCGAGTTGAGCTTGTCCAGGGCGACCTGCATCGCTGTGAACTTGGCGCGCATCGCCGTCTCCCGGCTGGCCAGGGTGGTGTCCCACGCGTCGACCCGCTTCTGCAACTCGGTTGCCTGATCGACGGCCGTCTGCTTCGAGGCCAGCACGGACCCGCCGGTGGCTCCCTGGGCACCGATCAACGAGATCAACGCACCGAGGCCCTGGTTCATCCGGATCGTGCCCGTGGAAGTACCACCGAGGCTGGCGAGTTGCGCAGCCGTGGTCGCGATGGTGAGCACCAGCCCACCGCTCGCGAGCGACTGGCCGTTCGCAGCGAATGCCGTGCCATCGATCGTTCCGGCGGCGTCGACGCCGCCGGTGGAGCTGCCGCTGAGTCCGAGCGCAGCTCCGCCGGAGACGGTGAAGGTCTGCCCGGTGCCGTATCGCGTCGCGATGAGGTTGATCCCCTGGTCGATGCCGCCGACGGTTTGCGGTACCGCGGTGAGCACGACACCCGCAGCGCGCATCGCGGCATTCATGTTGCCGGCGGTCTGTGAGTACGTGCCCGCAACGTTGAACGTGACCGTCGAGGTTCCGTTCGGGGTGGTGATCTGCATCGACACCGAGGTACCAGCGGCGGGCAAGAGCGTCGGGACGCCGATCATCGACGCTTGGCTGGCCGCCGTGGTCACGGAGATGGTTCGGGGCCCGGGGGTCGCGGTGGACAACAGCCCCGAGACGGTGACGCCCGGAGCGGTGGAGGCCACGCTGCGCCCGAGGGCGGCAAAGGCATCATCTGGTTGGGAGGCGAGGCCGGCCGCGAGTGCTGTCGCGTCGAAGACGATCGTGCCGTCCTTGGCCAGCGTGACGCCGAGGGTGTTCGAGGTGACGGTCTTGCCGGACGCCGTCACCAGTGACGAAGCAATGGCTGAGCGGACCGACGTCATGATGCTGCGCGCGGTGTAGTCACCGGCGAGCGGTCCGCCGGAAGAGGCGTCCGCTCCGATCTTCGTCGCTGCGTCGACCATCGTGCCGAGCGCATTCATCGCAGTGACGAGCGCCGAGACCTTGGAGGTGATCGTCGCGTCGTCGCGAGCCGAGGAGATCGAGATCGGGCCGGTGGTGAGGCTCTGGAGGGAGAGCTCGACGCCGTCGATCGCGTCGGCGATGACGTTCGACGAGCGTGTCAGCGTGACGCCGTCGACGACGATCGTGGCGTCAGCGGCGGGGCGTTGTGTGGCGAAGGTCCCCCAGCCGGTGCCTCCGGCGGTGAACGCCGAGGCGGTGCCCGTGGAGGTCGCTGTGAGCGCGAGCTGGTACTGACCTGGTGAGGTCTGCAGGACTCGAGCGGACACGCCGATCCCGGCTGCGTTGACCGCGGCGGCCAGTCCGCCGATCGTGCCGTCGGCGGAGGTGAAGGTCTGGCTCGTTCCGGAAGCGACGTTGGTCAGTGAGAGGGTTCGGCCCGCGACCGCGTCGGTCGCCGAGCTGAAGGTGTCGCTGGCAAGTACCGACTGCGCCGCAGCGAGACCGAGGACTTCGAGCGAGGCGGTGGTCGCTGCTCCGGAGCCGGTCGCGCGAACGGTGACGTTGCCGGTGTTGCTGGACGAGACGGTGCGCAGGCTGGACAACGAGTCGAGGCCGGTGAGGGCTTCCGATGCGGTTTGCAGAGCCGTCAGCTTGTCGGCGATCGCCTGCCACGCGTTCTGCCGGGTCTGCAGCGCGGTGATGCGCGTCTTGAGCAAGTCCTGGGGCTTGCGTTCCACGGCCATCAGCTGGGTGACGATGGAATCGGTGTCGATCGTGCCGACCATGTCGGGCTCCTTCGATGTCGCGCCTGGATCAGGCAGCGGTGTAGATGTCGGGTGCGCAGTGGACTGCGCCGTTGTCGAAACGGGCGACACCCTCCGTCCCGGAGGACGGAGGGTGGCACGCGTTGGTCATCGCTTGTCTGGGTCGAAACCCGTCGCTCAGCGCAGCAGCTGCAGGATGCTCTGCGGCACCTGGTTGGCCTGAGCCAGCATGGCGGTGCCAGCCTGGCTGAGGATGCTGTTGCGGGTGTAGTTCACCATCTCCGTGGCCATGTCGGTGTCACGGATGCGGCTCTCCGACGCAGTCAGGTTCTCGACGGCGACGCCGAGGTTGGCAACCGTGTGCTCGAGACGGTTCTGGACCGCGCCGAGCTTGGCACGGGTGCTCGACACACCGGCGATCGCACTGTCGATCGCCGTCAGAGCCGCCGTCTGGCCGGCAGCGGTCGTCACGTTGAGCGCGCTGACGTCGCTGGCTGCGCCGCCGAGTGCACCGACGCCGCTGCTCTGGAGTGTGATGTCCACACCAATGGTGATGGTGTCGCCCGAGTTGCCGCCGACCTGGAAGGCCTTGGTCGTGTCGTTGGCGAACACGGCGCTGCCGGCGAACTTCGAGCGGGTGCCGATGCCGTCGATCTCACCCTTGAGCTGGGTGATCTCGGCCTGCTCGGCGGTGCCGCCGGAGATACCGTTGGCAGCCTGGACGGTGAGCTCACGCATGCGCTGGAGCATGCTCGAGACCTCGTTCAGTCCGCCTTCTGCGGTCTGCAGGAGGCTGATCCCGTCCTGGGCGTTGCGCTGAGCCTGCGCCGAACCGCGGATCTCCGAGCGGAGACCTTCAGAGATGGCGAGACCAGCGGCGTCGTCGGCGGCCCGGTTGATCCGGTAACCCGAGGACAGCTTCTCCAAGCTGGAGCCCAGGGCGCTCTGTGACATGGACAGGTTGCGGCTCGCATTGAGAGCGGCGATGTTTGCATTGATACGCATTCGAGTTACCTCCGTGTGGTGTTCAACCGGACGTCCTTGCCCGGCGACCTAGGTGTCGGGAGGTGCCCTCGGTCTTCAAGGGCTCCGACAGAATTTGTTGGCGACGTTCGGATCACGTGTGTTTCGGTCAGCTGACCAGGGCCAACGTGGCGCCGGTGGCGGACCACGCGTCGATCTTGCGACGGGCCCGGCGCAGCGCGGCGCGTGCCTCGCTGCGGCCGTTGAGGCCGAGGTCCTCGGCGATCTCGGGCAGCTCGGTGCCGAAGCCGCCCGGATCCAACGCACCGGTGCGGTGCAGCCAGACGAGCGCTTCGACCTTGGTCATGCCGGAGTCCTCGATGATCCGCCGAACCATGTCGGTCCAGTCGGCGGCGTCGTAGCCACCGTCGCTCATCGCGAGGTGGGTCGAGCGGTCATGGCCATCGGGGTCGGCGTCGAGGCGGACGTTCGAGCCGGACACGAAGTGCTGGGCCCGCTCGATCTCGGCGATCGATGACCGGGAGGAGATCACGAACACGCCCTCGGCCTTCAGTCGGCGAGCGATCTCGGAGGCCCCCTTGCCCGGGGCGACGTAGCGGGCCTCGCCGGCGATCAGCATCAGCTCCAGGGCCGCTGCGCCGGCGAAGCGGTCGTGCAGCTCTCGAGTGGCCATCAACCGGGTCACGCCCGCTGCGAAGGCCATCCGCTGGGCGACCAGCTCGGGGGTCTCGCTGCGGTCCTCGGGATGCGCCTGGAACCAGGTCAGCAGTTGGCGGAACTCGACCGACACGCCGGTGGCGCGGGCGATCTCGCTGCGCACGGCGTTGCCGACGGCACGCTGAACGAGCTTCGACCAGGCCACGTCACGCACGGGCAGGGTGTCGGGATCGGCGAAGTGGCGATCGACCACCCTGAGCAACTGGTGCTCGCCGACGGCGATGAGGTCGCTCATGTCGAGTGAGGACGATTCCGCCCGGACGACGGCGCGATAGCGGTTGACGACGGAGAGGATCAGGCCGCGATTGGAGTCGATCAGTTCGCGGCGAGCGCGCTCGGCAGCGAGGTGCACCCGCCGGACCGCGCCGGCCAGGGTGCCGGCAGCCATCGCCGGCAGCGTCATCGACACGGGGAGCTGGGCGGCGATCGGAGCGGCGATCTCGATGGCCATGCCGGTGGAACGCTGCGTCGCCTGCCAGGTCGCCGGAGCAACGACGTCGACGTCGACATCGATGCCGATCTGGAAGGTGCCGACGATGTCGATCCCGCCGATCCGCACACTGGCGTCGACGTGATGGACACCCGTGTGGTGCACACCGGGTCGCATCGACATGGCGAGGTCGTGCACGTCGTTGCCGATCACGATCGCCCGGCCCGGGTCGACCACTGCACCGTCGGTGCCGAGATCGTCGGAGCCGACAGCCCGGGAGAGGCGGATCGCAGCCATCAACGCCTCTCGACGGACCAGCATCGCGTTGGTCGGCGTCGCCGATGTCCCGTCGTCTGTTGTCTCGGTATCTGGGCCGAGGCCCTTGTACCGAGTCCCCGATGGGCGATCTGATTCGATGTCCCGGCCCGCAATGTCACGCATGACAAGGTCATCGGGACGTTCAAGGGGCAGGCGGTCACCTGTGGCGGGGGATGCCCCGTGGCCGCCTCACCTGATCGTGGTGACGCGTTCTGCCCCCGGCGTCTGATGACCGTGCACCGTGCGAACGCGCGAACGCACCATCCCTGACTGGTGCATTCGCGTCACATACTCTGCGTCCCAGCACCTCACGGTGCACGCTGGCGCCGCAGTCGCGGCAGGTCACGGGATCAGGCCGGCGGATGTTGATTGCTCTGGTGGATGCGAGGGACAGATGGCACTGATCGAGGACCACACGACGACGAGCCGCGCGAGTGCGGCCGTGCTCATCATCGATGGGCACGCGATGGTGGCGGAAGGTCTGGCCACGGCGCTGGACGCCATCGACGACATCGCAGTGGTGGGCATCGCGCGCACTCTCGACGAGGCAATGGCGGACATCGCCGACACGTGCCCGGACGTGATCGTGCTCGACGCCCGGCTCGGCGACGGCGATGCTGCGGAATCGATCCGAGCGCTCCGGCTGGCACTGCCGTCGGTACACGTGATCGTCCTCGGTGCGTCCGCCGACTACCAGGCGGTGATGCTGGCCCTGGAAGCGGGAGCGAGTGGCTACCTGCTCAAGGGTCAAAGGCTCAGCGAGCTCGCCGATGCCGTGCGCACCGTCCGCGCGGGTGGCCGGGCGCTGGCAGCGGAGCTCGTCAACACGCTCGTCGATCGTCTCAGCGCGCCACTGAGCCGGCGCTTCCACCTCACGGCGCGCGAGCTGGAGATCCTCGGTCGGCTGGCCGACGGAGCCTCGACGGCTGCGGTGTCCGAACAGCTCGGCCTGAGCGTCAACACGGTTCGCAACCACGTGCAGAGCGCCATCCGCCGGCTCGGCGCGCACTCGAAGCTGGAGGCGATCTCGATCGCCCGCCGCGAGGGTTTGATCACCGCAACGACGTGATCGGCGCGGTCTCCGCACCTGACATCCGGCAACCGGTTTCGTGCGTACGCGCTGGATCTGCGGACCTTCAAGGAATGAGCAAGAATTCCCTACAGCGGCGAGGGTTCTTGCCGAAAGATTGACCGTGAAACAAGCGGCCATCATCGACAACTGGGCACTCGTTCGACTCGGAGTTGAGACATCCCTCCGTCGGGCCGGGATCGCAACCGTGCAGTCGATGCCCACTGTGACCGGGGTGCTGAGCACCGAGCAGCGCATCGACGTCGTCGTCGTCGGCCAGTTCAGCGACATGACGCAGACCGCTGCGGTGCGTCGCCTCGCCCAGATCCCCGACATCGGCATCATCGTGCTCACCTCGGGTGCAACGCCGGGCGCCGTGATGGATCTCTGCGCCGAGGGGGCCAACGCGGTCATCGCTCGTGACTCGGGTGCCGCGGATTTCGAGCCGGCGATCACCGCTGCGCTCGACGGCCGCCGGCACGTTGCCCCTGACCTGCTCGATTCGATGTTCAGCGCCAAGCTGCCGGCGGCGGTCCGGCCACGGTTCGACCTGACCGTGCGCGAGC
Source organism: Ilumatobacteraceae bacterium (assembly GCA_025463425.1). Classification (GTDB taxonomy): domain Bacteria; phylum Actinomycetota; class Acidimicrobiia; order Acidimicrobiales; family Ilumatobacteraceae; genus WLMZ01. The sequence continues at coordinate 6,971 of JAOBWQ010000401.1, forward strand.
GCGAGGTATTGGTCGAGCTGGCAGCCGGGCGGACCAACAACGAGATCAGTCAGCGACTGCTCATCGGCACCGAGACCGTCAAGAGCCACCTCAACAACATCTACGACAAGCTCGACGTGCGCCGGCGCACGCATGCGGTCAGCCTCGCGCTGGCCGCCGGGCTGGTCTGAACCTCAGCGCGCCCGTTCGGCTGCGTCGGCCAGGGCGCGGATCGCCCGCGCCGCCGCGTCTGCGCTGGCCTGCACATCGGCGAGCGCCCCGTCGTGCCAATCCTCAGGACGGCGCGACGTGATCGCTGCGGCGACGGTCTCGGCCGAGGCCGAGCAGCCGAGCCGCGCTGCTGCTGCTGCGACCGCCGCATCGACATCGGCGCGCGCCGTCGCGATCGCGGCCGGTGGGGCATCGGTGGAGGCCTCGTCGAGTCGGCGGTGGAGGGACCGCACCGCGACGGCGAGGTCGGCAGGGGAAGAGGTGCTCATGTGTGCAGTGTTCCACGCGCCGACGATGCTGACACCTCCCGTTCGACGGTCGCCGTCGCGCTCGGCAACCTAAGAGCCGCATGAGAGCGGGGGCGGGCGCAAGGCCGCGCCCGGGCGGCCCCGGGGATAGCCTGCCCAACGATGTTCGACGGCAGATTCCGCGCGCCAATCGACAAGGCCGTGCGTCCCATCGGTCGGTTGTTGCGCAAGACGGGGCTGTCGCCGGACCACCTCACCATCCTCGGCGTGCTCGTCGCGATCGGTGCTGCGTTCGCGATCGGCGCCGGCTCGCTGTACCTCGGCTTCGCGCTCGTCATCCTCGCGGCCATCCCCGACCTGCTCGACGGAGCGCTGGCCAAGGCGTCCAACCAGGCCAGCCAGCGCGGTGCGTTCTTCGATTCGGTCATCGACCGACTGACTGACGCCGTCATCTTCGCCGGGGTCGCGTACTACTACATGGACGGCAAGGATCCCCGCCTGGGCATGGTGCCGTTCGGCATCCTCGGGATGTCGCTGATCATCTCCTATGAGCGAGCCAAGGCCGAGTCGCTCGGCCTGGAGGCCAAGGGCGGGCTGATGGAGCGCGCCGAGCGGATCATCCTGCTCGAGCTCGGCCTGCTCGTCCACGTCATCTTGCTGCCGATCCTCTGGATCATGCTCGCCCTGTGCGGCGTCACCGCCGTGCAGCGGTTCATCAAGGTCTGGAAGCAGGCCGCGGTCACGCCGCGCACGGCAGCGAAGATGGAGGTCCGCCGGATACGGCGCCAGACGCGGCGCACGGCCTACTCGAAACGGCTGCCGACGCGGGTGCCGCGTCGCCGTCCGCCGACGGCCTAGATCGTGGCCCGCACGACCCGCGAGGTGCTGACCGACGGCGCCACCGTCAACGGCTACAAGCTCGGCTCCCTGGCCGCGCGTGCCCTTCCCGGGCCGATCGCCGGCGCCGCCGCCCAGATGATCGGGCTCAGCTTGGCGGCGGGCATGCGCGACAAGCGGTCGATGATCGAGCGCCACCTCAGGCGGGTCAACCCCGAGCTGCGTGGCCTCGCCCTCCGCCAGACCGTGCAGCAGGCTTTCGACTCCTACGCCCGTTACTACGTCGAGAGCTTCCGCCTGCCGAACCTGTCGTCGCGCGCTGTGAACGCCGGCTTCACCGTCGAAGGGTTCGACCACATCCCCAAGGCCCTCGCACAGGGCAAGGGCGTGATCCTCGCCCTGCCCCACCTCGGCGGCTGGGAGTGGGCCGGTCGATGGCTGATCGAGCGCGGCTACAAGATGACCGTCGTCGTCGAGCCGATCGAGCCGCCGGAGCTGTTCGAGTGGTTCGCTGACCTCCGCCAGAAGCTGGGCATGACGGTCGTGCCGCTCGGCCCGAACGTCGCCAGCACGGTGCTGAAGGCTCTGCGCGAGAACCAGGTCGTGTGCCTGCTGTGCGACCGCGACATCGAGCGCAACGGCGTGCCGGTCACGTTCTTCGGCGAGGCCACCACGTTGCCCGCGGGCCCCGCCACCCTCGGCCTGCGCACCGGAGCCACGGTGCTGCCCGTCGGCGTCTACTTCACCGACCGGTACAACGGCCATCACGCCGTCGTGCGGCCGCCGCTGCCCGCCGAACGCCAGGGGGGCCTGCGCGCCGACGTCGGCCGGATGACCCAGCTGCTGGCCGCCGAGCTGGAGTACCTCATCCGCCGCGCCCCCGAGCAATGGCACCTGTTCCAACCGAACTGGCCCAGCGACCCGGGCTATTAGGCCTGACCTGCGGAGATCTCTCCGCAACGCTGTCACCAAATGTCCTCTTGGCGCGGACATTTGGTGACAGCGGTGCCTGATCAACCGGTCCGGTTGCGGCACCTGCGTGGCGCCGTGAGATGGTCGGACTGCTAGAACCGCTGCGTGGCTGATGCGGACGTGATCGTCGTCGGTGGTGGCGTGATGGGCGCCTCGACGGCGTGGTGGCTGGCTCGCCGCGGCAGTTCGGTCGTGCTGCTGGAGCGATTCGCCCAGGGGCACCGCAACGGTTCGTCCCACGGCACCGAGCGCATCTTCCGACTGACGAGCGCGGACGCCCTGTACTGCCGTTGCGCGGTCGAGTCGCTGCCGCTGTGGCGTGAGCTCGAGGACGATGCCGGCGAGTCACTGTTTCTCACGACCGGCCACATCGACTTCGACACCGAGTCCGAGCTGCATATCCGCGCTGATGCTGCGGCCGCGGCGGGCGTGGCGACGACGTGGCTGCAGCCCGAGGACGTCGCCGAACGCTGGCCGGGGATGCACTCGGACCTGCCGGTGCTGTTCCACCCCGAAGGCGGACGCACCAACGCCCAGGCGACGATCGACGCGATGATCCGTCGCGGCCGGGACCTCGGCGCGGAGGTGCGCTTCGAGACGCCGGTGTCAGCCGTGCGCAACACCGCCGGCGGCGCCGAGGTCGACACGGCCGATGGCACGCTGCGCGCCGGAGCGGTTGTCGTGGCTACGGCGGGTTGGACGCCAGAGCTGCTGGCCGGGCAGGTGCCGGGGCTGCCGACGGTGGAGTCGTCGACCGGTCAGGTCGCGTTCTTCCAGCCGATCGACCCCTCGGCGACCTGGCCGACCTGGGTGTCCCCGGAGACCTATGGCATGCCCACCCCGGACGGGCGGGTGCGGGTCGGGCACTTCCAGCACGGCCAGCCGGTGCACCCGGACCGGCGCGGGTTCGACACCGATCCGCAGACCCGTGCGGAGATCGAGACCTGGGTCGGCGAGCACGTTCCGGGCGTCGACCCGCACAACGTCGGCGAGCTGTCGTGCCTGTTCGGCGAGACCCTCGACGACGACTTCGTGATCGACCGCAGCGGCAACATCGTCGTCGGGTGCGGGTTCGGTGGAACCGGGTTCAAGTTCGCACCGCTGGTCGGCCGGATGCTGGCCGATCTCGCCACGGGCGCACCGGGGCCGGGCGGCCGGTTCGCGCTCGGGCGGCCGTAGATCAACTGCAGTGCCAATGGGGCACAACGAGGAGGACATGATGAGTGGGGAATCGAACACGAGCACGCCGGCCGGTCCGGTGATCGTCACGGGTGGCGCGTCGGGCATCGGGCTGGCCTCGGCCCGGGCGATGGCCGCGGTCGGAAGAACGATCGCGCTCTGGGACCGCAACGGTGACCTCGCCGTGTCCGAGGCCGCGGCCCTCGCGGCGGATTTCGGGGTCGCGGCGCTGGGCGTCACCGTCGACGTCACCGACGGCGAGGCGATCGCGACGGCGCTCACCTCGACCCGGTCGCTGGGTGTCGTCAGCGGACTCGTGCACGCAGCCGGTGTGGTCAGCACGGAGACGGTGGGCACGATGACGGAGGAACGCTGGGACTTCGTGCTCGACGTCAACCTGCGCGCGTTGATGATGCTGACCCAGGCGATCGCCGACGACCTGCGCGCCACGCCCGGTGCGGCGGTGGTCGGCATCTCCTCGATCGAGGGCCTGGTCGGTCACTTCGCGATCCCTGCCTACTGTGCGTCGAAGGCCGGCATGATCGGCCTCGTCCGTTCGTTGGCCGCCAGCCTCACGCCGGTCCGCGTCAACGCGGTGTGCCCCGGTTACGTGCTCACGCCGATGCTGGCGCCGTCGCTCCAGTACGAACCGCTGAAGGAGCACATGGAGACGACGTCCCTGCTCGGCCGCCTGGGCCGGCCGGACGAGATCGGCACGGCCGTGCGGTTCTTGATGTCGGCCGACGCGTCCTTCATTACCGGCACGCACCTCGTCGTCGACGGTGGCACGACGGCGGTGCGCTGAGATGGTCGTGCACGCCGAGGGTCCGATCGTCGACCTGATCTCCGCCGACACCTTCCGCACCGGCCATCCGTGGGACTCGTACGCCTGGCTGCGCGCGAACGATCCGGTGCACCGGCACACCGCGCACCTCGACTCCGGGCACGGCGGCCCGTCGTTCTGGGCGCTGACCAAGTACGACGACATCCGCAACGTCAGCCGCCAGCCGAAGGTGTTCAGCTCGGCTGCTGGTGGTGTGATGGTCGCTCAGCCCGACGAAGCCGGGCTCAGCGTGCAGCGGTTGATGATGTTGAACATGGACCCGCCGCAGCACGACCGGTTCAAGCTGCTCGTCAGCCGTGGATTCACGCCGAAGAACGCGCCGCTGCTCGGCCCTCGCATCCAGCAGCTGGCCACGGAGATCATCGACGACATCGTCGAGGTCGGCACGTGCGACCTCGTGCGCGACATCGCCGGCCGTCTCCCGTCGGGGTTGATCGCCGAGCTGATGGGCATCCCTCGCGAGGAAGGCGAGCGGTTGTACGAGCTGACCGAGATCATGCACACCCACGACGACTCGCCCGAGTTCCAGCAGAAGCAGTTCGCCGCGATCGGGGAGATGCTCGGCTACGCCCAGACCGTCGCCGATCGCAAACGTGCCGAACCCGGCGAGGACATCGCCACCCAACTCGTCAACGCCGAGATCGATGGCGACCGCCTCACCGACGCCGAGTTCCAGTGGTTCTTCCTGCTGCTCGTCAACGCCGGCGGGGACACGACCCGCAACCTGCTGTCGGGCGGGATGCAGCTGCTCTTCGAACACCCCGACCAACGCGCCCGGCTCGCCGCGGACCCGGACGGCCTCGGGCCGACGGCGGTCGAGGAGATGCTGCGCTACACGACACCCGTGGCCCACTTCCAGCGCACGGTGCTGGAGGACACCGAGATCCGCGGGCAGAAGATCGCTGCGGGGGAGCGGGTCGTGATGTTCTACGGCTCTGCCAACCGCGACGAGGACGTCTTCGCCGACGCCGAGGCCTTCGACGTCGGTCGCACACCGAACCCGCACGTCGCCTTCGGTGCCGGCGGCCCCCATCTGTGCCTGGGCATGCACGTCGCCCGGATCGAGACGATCGCGATGTTGCGTGAGATCGTGACCCGGCTCCCCGACGTGGTGCCCGACGGTCCGAGCGAGCGGCTGCACTCCAGCTTCATCGCCGGCGTGCAGTCGATGCCCGTGCGCTTCACGCCAGGACCCCGATCTCGCTGACGCTCAGTAGCGCATGATCGCCGCGGTGGCCGCGTCGACGTAGCTGCGCCCGAACTTGATCGCGTGCACCACGAGCGGAGCGATCTGATGCAGCTGGATCCGGTCCTGCCAGCCGGGCAGCAGTGGATGCGCGTCCTGGTAGGCGGCGAAGGACTCCTGCCCGAAGCCGCCGAACAGGTGCATCATCGCGAGGTCGAACTCGCGGTGGCCGCCGTGCGCAGCGGGATCGATCAGCCAGCTCCGCCCGGTCACATCCACGATCCGGTTGCCCGCCCAGAGATCGCCGTGGAGACGGGAAGGCGGCTCGCCGTCGTCGAACGCGTCGAGCGAATGGGCGAGGCGCTCGAGGCGGGCGATGGTGGTGGCCGGCAGCGCCTTGGCGTCTGCGGCCAGGCGGGCCAGCGGCAGGAGACGGCACGACCCGTAGAACGTGGCCCAGTCGTCGCACGGATCGTTCGGCAACCCGAGGCTGCCCGTGGTCCGTCGATCCGTACGGCCGAATGTCGGTGCGCCGGCATCGTGGAGACGGGCCAACGCCGCGCCGAACGCCTGGTCGTCGGCGCGACGGTCTTCCGCTGGCGGGATCCACTCCATGATCAGCATCGCCAGCGAACCGTCCGAGCCTCCGTCGGACGCCGCGAGCACTTCCGGCACGGGGATTGCGTCGGCGCGCCGCAGCCAGGCGAGGCCGGCGGCTTCGGTGGCGAAGAACCCCGGCCGAGGGTTCGGGTGGGTCTTGGCGAACAGGAGGGTGTCGTCGTCCAGCTCGAACCGGAACGCCTGGGCGAAGTCGCCCCCGGTCAGCCGCTCGGAGCCGGCGACGCGGCGACCCGTCAGCGACTCGACCGCTCGCCGGAGTCCAGCCTCATCCGGGCGCATGACGTCAGCCGAGCGATGCCGGTCTCAGGACGGGCCGGAGAACATGCCGGCGTCGGCGGAACTGGGCCCGACCACGGGGGCGTGGTCGTCCTCGTACCGGGTCAGCTCGGCGCGGCCGACGACGTGCCAGTGCACCTCGTCCGGCCCGTCCGCGAGGCGAAGCGTGCGCTGGCTGGCGTACATCCGGGCCAGCGGCGTCCATTGCGACACGCCGGTGGCGCCGTGGATCTGGATCGCGTCGTCGATGATCTGGCAGACCCGTACCGGCACCATCGCCTTGACCGCACTGACCCAGACCCGGGCCTCCGCATTGCCGAGGGTGTCCATCGCCTTCGCGGCGCGCAGCACCATCAGGCGCATGCACTCGATCTCGATGCGCGACTTGGCGATCATCTCGGTGTTCTTGCCCAGCCGGGCCAGCGGCTTGCCGAACGCCTCGCGGTTGAGACCACGGCGCACCATCAGCTCGAGTGCTCGTTCGGCCGCACCGATCGAGCGCATGCAGTGATGGATCCGCCCCGGCCCGAGGCGGACCTGGGAGATCTCGAAGCCGCGACCGACGCCCCAGAGGATGTTGTCCTTCGGCACGCGCACGTCGTTGAAGCGCAGGTGCATGTGGCCGTGCGGGGCATCGTCCTCACCGAAGACGTGCATGGGTCCGAGGATCTCAACACCGGGCGAGTCCATCGGGACCAGGATCTGGGATTGGCGCTTGTGCGGCGGCCCGTCGGGACTGGTCTGGACCATCACGATCATGATCTTGCAGCGCGGGTCGCCGGCCCCGGAGATGTAGTACTTCTCACCGTTGATGACCCACTCGTCGCCATCGAGCACGGCCTGGGTGTGGATGTTCTTGGCATCCGACGAGGCGACATCAGGCTCGGTCATCGCGAAGGCAGAACGGATCTCGCCGTTGAGCAACGGCTCCAGCCACTTCTTCTTCTGCTCCGGCGTGCCGACCCGTTCGAGCACTTCCATGTTGCCCGTGTCGGGGGCGCTGCAGTTGAGGCACTCCGAGGCCAACGGGTTCTTGCCCAGCTCGACGGCGATGTAGGCGTAGTCGAGGTTCGACAGGCCCTGGCCGGTCTCGGCGTTGGGGAGGAAGAAGTTCCACAGCCCGTTGGCCTTGGCCTTGGCCTTCACCGATTCCAGCAGTTCGAGCTGCCCGTCGCCGTAGCCCCAGTGCTGGGCCCGGCCGTCGCCCAGCCGGTAGAACTCCTCGGTGATCGGCTCGACCTCCGTCGCGATGAACGTCTTGACGGCCTCGAACAACGCGACGGCGCCCTCGGACATGGCGAGGTTCAGTGCATCGTCGGTGGGCAGACCTGAGTGCATTCCTGGAGCGGGCATGACCCAAACGTACTGCTCGTCATCAGGCCCGGGTTCATCGACTGCCGGCGCCGGCTGATCAGCCTGCGGAGCGCTGGATGATCTCGCGCAGGTGCGGCCACGCCGCAGCGAACCCTGCATGGAGTGGCCGGCCATCGACTTCGTCGACGTGCACCCAGTCCACGGCGTCGGTCTCGAAGTTGATCGACGAGCCGAACCGGTCCTGCACCGAGATCACGACCGTCGTGTAGTGCCAGTCGTGGGCCGGAGCGAACACGAACTCGCCGAGCACGTCGTGCGGCACCGGCACCTCGCCGACCTCCTCCGACGCCTCCCGCAGCGCGCCGACGTACGGGGACTCGCCCTCGTCCAGCGCGCCTCCCGCACACGACCACGTGCCGCCCTCGTGGGCCATCGCCGAGCGCTTCTGGAGCATGACGTGCGGCGCGCCCTCGTGCTGCAGGACGAACAGCACGCCTGCCGCTCCGTAGACGCCCCACCGGACATGACCGTCGGCGCAGCGCATGAAGCCGTCGCCGGATCGTCGAGACACCATGCCTGCAGGCTTGCGCACGACGAAGGCCGGTGCAAATCAGGCGGCGGTCAGAGGAGACCTCTATCTTGACCGGATGGCCGAACGTCCGATGATGCACCAGGTTCCCGCAGGCGACGACAGCGGCACGTCCGCCGCTGCTGTCGTTCCGCCGCCCGAGCCGACCCATGCCGAGCGCTGCCGGACCCTTGTCTCCGGCTCGAGCCGCGGCGCGCTGTCGACCCTCACGGCCGATCCGGTGGGGTACCCGTACGGGTCCGTCGCCAGCTATGCGCTCGACGCGCGTGGCAACCCGCTGTTCTTCATCAGCCTGATGGCCGAGCACACCCAGAATGCGATTCGCGACCCGCGGGCCAGCCTGCTGGTCACCGAGCCGGTTCCGGACGGAGCAGATCCCTTGGCCAGCGGTCGGGCGACGCTGATCGGTCGGCTCGACGCGATCGGCGACGACGAGCGTGCGACCGTGCGCGACGTGTACCTGGCGGCGAACCCGAGCGCGGCCTACTACATCGACTTCGGCGACTTCGTCTTCTATCGGCTCACGGTCGAGAGCATCCGCTACGTCGGCGGCTACGGCCGGATGAGCTGGGTCGACAGCGAGGCGTACTCGTCCAGCGAGCCCGATCCGCTGGTCGACGCTGCGGCCGGCATCATCGAGCACATGAACGCGGATCATGCGGAGGCCCAGGTTCTGTTCTGCCAGCACCTCGCCGGCCACCCAGACACCACGTCGGCATCGATGTCCTCCGTCGATCGCTACGGGTTCGAGATGATCGCGATCACGCCGACCGGTCGTCACGCGGTGCGGTTGGGGTTCCCCGAGCCGTGCACCGACGGCCTGCAGGTCCGCCAGGCGATGGTGGCCCTCGTGACCGAAGCTCGCCGACTGGCGGGCTGAGCGACGTTCGAAGCCGCCCTGAATCGGGCATGGCTTGGGCATGTCGCTCACCTCCGTATCTGTCGCGCGCCTGATCCCGTCGCAACCGTTCGAAACGCTCGCCGACTACCTCGCCGTGTCGCCGGGAGGCGAAGGCCTCCGTGCGGCGCGTTTGGTCGAGCGAGAGGTCGTCATCGCCGAGCTGGAAGCGTCAGGACTGCGCGGTCGCGGCGGCGCCGGGTTTCCGACGGGCACCAAGTGGCGCACCGTTGTCTCGTTCGAATCGGCGGCGCTGGCGACGTCGGTGGTGGTCAACGCAGCCGAAGGTGAGCCCGGCACCTTCAAGGACCGCACGATCCTGCTCGCCAACCCGTACGCCGTCATCGAGGGCGCGCTCATCGCAGCCCGGGTGGTCGGTGCCCGATCCGTGACGATCGCGACGAAGCAGCGCTTCACCGATGTCGTGGCTCGCGTCCGGGCGGCCATCGATGAGATTCGCGGCGCAGGTTGGCTGCACGATCCGACGGTCGGCGAGATCGAGATGACCGTCGTCGAGGGACCGGCCGAGTACCTCTACGGCGAGGAGACAGCACTGCTCGAAGTGCTCGACGGCCGCCCGCCGTTCCCGCGGATCGCGCCGCCGTGGCGTCGTGGTCTCGTCGAGGTCGTCGCCGACGATGAGGTCGACTCCGGCAGCGGGCTGTCGGCCCACGTCGACCTCGCGGTGGAAGCCGACGACAACGTCGCTCCACCCGTGCTGGTCGACAACGTCGAAACGCTGGCCAACGTGGCCGGCATCGTCGCGCTCGGCGCGAGCTGGTTCCGTTCGGTGGGCACCGAGCAGTCGCCCGGCACGATCGTGTGCACCGTCACCGGTGCGGTGAGCAACCCCGCCGTGATCGAGGTCCCGATGGGCATGCCGCTGCGCGCTGTGCTCGAGAGCGCGATGCGCGACCTCGGCCAACCCGCCGCCGAACATGCGGCCGGCCCCGTGAACGGTCTGCCGGGGGAGCGGAGCATTCGCTGCGTCCTGATGGGCGTCTCGAACGCGATCCTGACGTCCGACGAGCTCGACCTACCGATCAGCTACGAGGCGATGCGGGCACGCGGTACCGGCCTCGGCTCGGCCAGCTTCATCGTCGTCGACGACTCCACCCATCCAGCCGCCGTCGCGGCGGGCGCCTCGAGGTTCCTCGCCGTCGAGTCGTGTGGGCAGTGCACGGCCTGCAAGCAGGACGGGCTGGAGATCTCCGGCCTGCTCGCCTCGATGGTGGCGGGAACGGCCGATCCGACGGATCTCGGGACCATCGCGACTCGTCTCGACACCGTGGTCGGCGGTGCTCGATGCAGCCTCGCGACCCAGCATCAGACCGTGGTGCGCAGCATCTTCGACGCGTTCCCGGACGCGATGCGAGCGCAGGCCGCGGTGAACGCCGAGCCGGTCGCGCCGTACCTGGTCGCCGAGCTGCTGGGGATCGACGGCGCGACCGCCACCGTCGACGAATCGTTCGCCGACAAGCAACCCGATTGGACTTCGGCCGGGCGCGACTCGGGCCAGGCGCCGGCAGAACGTCTCGACGATCACCGCCAGCCGTTGGACGTCGACGGCGAGTCGACGTAACGGTTCTCGCCGCCGAAGCCCGGTGCGGTGACGCGCCTCGGCCAGACTGGAACGATGCTCGGACGATTGGGGATCTGGCGACACCTGGTCGTGCTCATCGCCATCGCTGGATGCGCGACCCTTGCGTTCTTCGGTTTGATCGGGGGTGGCAACCGCAAGGAGCGGTTCGACGCGAAGCAGATCACGGTCGTGCCATCGGGTGCAGACGGGTTGCGGGTGCGAGAGGTGGTCGACGAGGACTTCGGCACCCAACGTCGCCACGGCTACGAACGGATCATCCCGACCGACTTCGGTGCGCCGAGCGAGATCACTGCGTCGTCGCCGAACGCGAACGCCGAGATCGGCACCGCCGACGTGTTCCTCGATGACCGGCCGGCGATCCGGATCCGCCTCGGTGATCCCGGTACGACCTACCAGGACCAGCATCGCTACGTGCTGTCCTACACGCTGCCGCACACCGGCATCTCGCGTGGTGTGCTGAACCTGGACATCATCGATGCCGGGGAGAGGTTCGAGACGGAGCGCTTCGAGGTGGTCCTGGCCGGGATGACCCTGGCCGACCCGACGTGCAGCGTCGGCGCAACGGGTGCTGTCGGCGGGTGCACTCTCACCAGCGACGGAGCCGGCTACCGAGTGGTGTTCACGCCCCTCCACGCGGGCGACGGCGTGACGGTCCGTGGCACCGTCGTCGGCTTCACCGACGCCGTGCTGCCACCCGAGCCGGATCTGCCCGTCTACCGCGTCAACCATCGCAAGCAGCTGGCGCGTGCGCTGGTGCCGATCGGGTTGGTCGCCGCATTGATCGTGTTCGTCATCGCCAAGCTGCGCGGACGCAACGAGGTGTTCGGGGGTGGTGGTGCGGCCGAAGCCGCGTTCGGTCAGCCGGTCGGCCAGCAGCCGCCGCCGTCGACCCATCTCGTCAGCGACGCCAAGCTCGCGTCGCTGGCGACGACGGAGTTCGCCCCGCCACGTGGCATCGATCCATGGCAGGGCTCGGTCCTGCTCCAGGAGCGCATCGACGACACCACCGTTGCGGCGTGGTTCTCGGCGTTGGCGGCCAGCGAAGCGCTGACTCTGACCCAGCGCGACAAGCACCTCGTGATCGGGATCGGTCGCCGGCGCAGCGAGCTCGATCCGGCCAACTCCGCGTTGGTCAACCAGTTCATGCACGGCAGGATCGAGCTGACCCTCGGCACGTACGACCCGTACTTCGCCGGAGCGTGGGCGTCGATCAAGGCCCAGCAGGCCGTGACGATCGAGGCGAGTGGATGGTGGAAGCGGCGGCCACCGAAGGTCGACGGCTCGCCGGCGGGAGGTGCGTTGGCCATCGTGGTGATCGCCGCGATCGCTCTGTTCATCGTCGGCGGTTCGGTCGCGTCTGCGATCTTCGGCCTGTTCCGCACCCTGCCGTTGGCGCTGGTGTTCGCCGCGGTCGTTCCAGCCTTCGTCGCCTACTGCGCCTATGCGACCCTGCTGCCCGTGCGCAGCGGCACGGGTTCGGCGCTCGCGTTGCTGACCGAATCGTTCCGCCGCTTCCTCGAGGCCAGCGAGGGCCGGCACGTGGAGTGGGCCTGGAAGCAGGGTCTGCTGCGCGAGTACAGCGCGTGGGCGGTGTCGCTCGGTGCCGCTGACGCGTGGGGCAAAGCGCTGGAGCACAGCAACGTCCCGGCCAGCGAGTACGTGTCCACCAATCCGCTGCTCGTGCACAGCATGTTCTCCTCGTTCTCGTCGACCCACACCGCGCCGTCCAGCTCTGGTTCCGGCGGGAGCGGCTTCTCCGGAGGCGGCAGCGTCGGCGGCGGAGGTGGTGGCGGCAGCTCCGGTTCCTGGTAGCTCGCTCGACGAAGCGCCCGGCTCGCATCGCACCGGAACGGGCGCGGCGTGCAATAGCGTGCACCCGTGGACACCAGCGACAGCGACACCGACTCCGGCTTCTCGTCCCTGGGACTGCGGCCGGAGCTGCTGAGCGCTCTCGCCGCGATGGGCTACGAAGAACCGACCCCGATCCAGCGAGAGACGATCCCGTTGCTGTTGGGCGGCCGGGACCTCATCGGCCAGGCAGCCACGGGCACCGGCAAGACCGCGGCGTTCGCATTGCCGATCCTGCAGCGGATCCCCGAGCGCGGCGCGCCGATCGTGCCCGTCGCGCTCGTCCTCGTCCCGACACGCGAGCTGGCCGAGCAGGTCTCCGAGGCGCTGTACCGCTACGGCCGCGATCTTGGCGCGCGCGTCGTGCCGATCTACGGCGGCCAGCCGATCTTCCGTCAGCTGCAGGCACTGTCCGCCGGCGTCCACGTGGTCGTCGCCACGCCGGGCCGGGCACTCGATCACATCGCTCGCAACACCCTTCCCCTGGACGACGTGCAGATGGTGGTGCTCGACGAAGCCGACGAGATGCTCGACATGGGCTTCGCCGAGGACATCGAGGCGATCCTCAAGGCGACGCCGAAGTCGCGCCAGACCGTGCTGTTCTCGGCCACCCTGCCGCCGCGCATCAACGCGATCGCGAAGCGACACCTCAACGATCCGGTCAAGATCCAGATCGGTCTGGGAGACACCAAGCCGGGCAAGGCCCTCGTCCGTCAGAGCGTCTACGTCGTGCAGCGCAACCACAAGGCGGCTGCGCTGGGTCGCATCCTCGATGTCGAGGCGCCCACCGCGGCGATCGTCTTCTGCCGCACCCGCACCGAGGTCGACCTGCTCACCGAGACCTTGAACGGGCGCGGTTACCGTGCGGAGGCGCTCCACGGCGGTCTCAGCCAGGAGTCCCGCGACCGGGTCATGAACCGCCTGCGCGCCGGCACCACCGAGCTGCTCGTGGCCACCGACGTCGCTGCCCGCGGGCTCGACATCGACCAGCTCACCCACGTCGTCAACTACGACGTGCCGTCGGCCCCGGAGTCCTACGTGCACCGCATCGGGCGCGTCGGCCGGGCCGGGCGCCTCGGCGTGGCGATCACCTTGGCCGAGCCCCGCGAGCAGCGGCTGCTGGCGAACATCGAGCGGCTGACGAAGCAGAAGATCGCGGTCGAGAAGGTGCCCTCGGTGGCCGACCTGCGTGCCCGGCAGATCGAGCTCACGCTCGGCACCCTGCGGCAGGCGCTCGAGGCCGACGATCTCCAGAACTACGACGATGTGATCGACGCGTTGGCCCAGCAGTTCGACATGCGCCAGATCGCCCTGGCCGCGGTCAAGCTGACCCACGAGGCCAGCGGGGCCGTGGTCGACGACAAGGAGATCCCCGATGCGTCGCATCGCGTCGAGCGCTCGCGGGACAACGATCGCGGCAAGCCCGAACGACCGGGCGCACCCCGCAAGGGCGCGGATCGTGCGCCCGACGCGGGCGGCGATCGCCAGCGCGAGAACGGGGAGACGACCCGTATCTACGTTGGTGTCGGTCGCAAGGACGGCATCCGGCCCGGCGATTTGGTCGGGGCGATCGCCAACGAGACCAACCTCAGCGGGCGAGAGATCGGGCCGATCAAGCTCGCCGAGCACTTCGCGGTGGTGGGTGTCCCGGAATGGGCCACCGACGCCGTCATCGAAGCGTTGAAGAACACCACGTTGAAGGGCAAGAAAGCGACCATCCGCCGCTACACCGACTGAACGTGGTAGGGCGCCGGCTCAAGGCGGGCCGATCCCGGACCGATACCTTCACCCGTGAAGGGCGCGCGGAGTTGGGCCATTGCCGTTGCCTGCATCCTCGGAGGTGTCAGCTCGGTCGATGTCGGTGCAGCACCTGCACAGCCCGCGTCTGTTCAGCCGGCGAAGGCGTCGACCACGGACAACACGCCTTGGTCGCAGCCGTCGATGCCGTCGTTCTGCTCCACCGCAGCGATGACCGCCGGCGATGTCTCCAGCTGCCTGCTCGACGGACCCGATGGTCGGCCCGAGTCGCGGGGCTGGCCGACCCCGCCGTACCCCACGCCCACCGACGCGACCACGGTGGCCTGGGTCGATCTCGCCCAGGGTGCCACGGGTTCGCGGGTCACCGTGCTGCAGAAGGCGTTGGTCACCGCGGGGTACAACGTCACTCCCGACGGCGTGTTCGGGCCCGTCACCGACACCAATGTGCGGCGGTTCCAGGTCGACCAGAACCTCCCCGAGACCGGCATCGTCGACCAAGCGACCGCAGGTGCGCTCGGCATCCTGGAGACCGGCGGCGGTACCTATCCGCCGGCCGGATGGACGTGGATCGGATGGGCGTACAACGGCTCCCCGGCGCTGGCCGACTGGGAGGCCCTGCTCGTCGGCAATGCGAAGCCGATCGGCAGGGTCGTCGCCAAGCAACTCCGCTCGCTCCCCGACGCGCTGCCGCTGTTCGAAGGCTTCGTGCGCGACATCGTCGCCGGCGGCTACACGATCACCGACGTCGGTACGTACGCCTTCCGCTGCACGTCGAACAGCCGCAAGGACTGCAGCGGGCAGACCCGGGACGAGATGTCGAACCACGCCTACGGCCTCGCGCTCGACCTGAACACCGCCGCGAACCCTGAGCTGACCTATCGAGGCGTCGACGGCGCGACGGCCTGCGCCACGCCGCTGAAGTCCGACATCCCGATGTGGGTCGTTCGCGCCGCGGAGCGCTGGGGTCTGTACTGGGGCGGCTACGGGTGGAACGGCGGCTGCAAGACTCCGGCGCAGAGCAAGACGAGCGTGCTGCGCGACGTGATGCACTTCGAGTTCCGCGGCACACCGACGCAGGCCAAGGCGATCGCCGCCTTCAACGCGAGCGGTGCGACCCCGTCAGGCGTGATCCAGACGCCGACCACCACGCCGGCGCCTCCACCGACGAAGACGTGCCTGAACCTCGCCGACAGCGCGGGCACGGTCACGTCGCATTGCCTGGCCGCCGACGAGATCCCGGCCGCAGGCATCCGCACCGTGATCGACACCGGCGCGCCGGCGGGCTCGACCGCGGCCGTCGTCAACATCACCCTCACGGGTGCGACCGCAGCGGGCTACGTCACCGCGGAGCCGTGCAGTGCCGCGGCAGGCGATCGCACGTCGTCGAACGGCAACGCCACGCCCGGCCTCACCACAGCCAACCTCTCGGTGGTC
>JAOBWQ010000406.1 GCA_025463425.1 Ilumatobacteraceae bacterium
CCGATCCGCGGATGGTGTTCGACCAGGACCTCATGGTCGGCATCGACGAGGAAGCCGAGGACGCGCTCAGCGATCTCGGATTCGCGCTCGGTCACCACCACACGTCCGTCGTGCTGGCGCCCGGTGACCTGCTGATCATCGACAACAGCATGGTCGTTCACGGTCGCAGCCCCTTCGCGGCGCGCTTCGACGGCACCGACAGGTGGCTGCAGCGCGCGTTCGTGGTCGACGATCTCTCCGCCAGCGACGGTGAGCGCACCGGCCGGGTCATCACCACCGTCTTCGGGGAGTGAGCGCGGCCGGACATACTGGTCCGATGACGACGTTGCCTCCTCCGGCCCGGGCCTTCGCCAGCGACAACGCCGCCGGCGCGCACCCAGCCGTGATGGAGGCCCTGCACGAGGCCAACGAGGGACACGCGCTCGCCTACGGCGACGACCGCTGGACAGCGGAGAACAGCGCACGCATGCGCGAGCTGTTCGGGCCGCACGCGACGACCCTGCTCGTGTGGAACGGCACGGGCGCCAACGTGGTCGGCCTCGCTTCCCTGCTCGGACCGGCGCAGGCCGTGATCTGCACCAACTGGGCGCACATCAACGTCGACGAGACCGGCGCGCCGGAACGGATCCTGGGCGCAAAGCTGATCGATCTCGACTGCCCGGACGGCAAGCTCGTGCCGGAGCAGATCGAGGACCAGGCGCACGCGCTCGGCGACATGCACCACGCCCAGCCCGGCGTCGTCAGCCTCACCCAGAGCACCGAGATCGGCACCATCTACTCCGCCGATGAGATCGCCGCACTGTGTGAAACGGCTCATCGCCACGGCATGTCCGTGCACCTCGACGGTGCTCGCCTCGCCAACGCCGTCGCCGCGAGTGGGCGCTCCGTCGACGCTCTTCGCGCGATGACGGTCGACGCCGGCGTCGACGTCTTGTCGTTCGGCGCGACGAAGAACGGGCTGATGTACGGCGAGGCGGTCGTCTGTCTCACCGCGCGCGCCGCGATGGTGGCGCCGTTCGTCCGCAAGCAGACCACACAGCTGCCGTCGAAGATGCGCTTCGTCGCCGCACAGCTCAACGCACTGCTCCGTGACGACCTCTGGATCGACCTGGCCGGCCGAGCCAACGAGATGGCGATGCGGCTGTACGAGCGCACCGTCGACATCCCCGGCGTCGTCCACGACACCGCTCCCGTGGTCAACAGCGTGTTCCCACACCTGCCCGCCGACGCGATCCGACCACTCCAGGAGTGGTGCTTCTTCTGGGATTGGCACGTGGCCAGCCATCAGGTGCGCTGGATGACGGCGTGGGACACCACGGAGGACGACGTGGATCAGTTCGCGGCCGGCGTGCGCCACCACTTGCTCGGGTGACATCGCGCAGCATGCGCTGTGAGCTGGTACGGAGCAAATCTGACATCGCGTCAGAAGTGAACGGCGTAAAGATCAATGCAAAACATTAAAATTCTTGCACCGTACAATTGACTCCGCGATCCTGCCTCCTTATGATCGATCGTGTTGCCCGCGGGGGTCTGCGAGGCACGGAACTTCTGGGGTCGAGGGGGGCACCATGGCTGCTGTTGAGATCATGTTCCATCGCGAAGCCACCGACGACCGGTGGATGGGTGACGCTGCGTGCAAGGGTTTGACGAACCTGTTCTTCCCGGCTCCGGCAGAGCGTCCGCAGGCGCGCGATCGCCGGGAGGCGATGGCCCGGTCGGTGTGCTCGAGCTGTCGAGTCAACACGATGTGCCAGCTCTACGCCCGCGACAACCATGAGTACGGCTTCTGGGGTGGCGAATCCGAGGACGAGCGCCACAGCGCCGGCTTCCGCCTGATCGCCCCGATCGGCGTGCGAGCACGCGGCGTCGGCTGACTCGTCGCTCACTGAGTCCTTCCCTGGTAGCCGGGGACCGAACGACGGTTGGTCGACGGGGGCAAGCGGTGACATGCTCGTGGCCGTGAGTCCACGATTCGATGTGTGCGTCATCGGCAGCGCCAACCTGGACCTGGTCGCGACCACCGATCGTCTCCCCGGTCCCGGCGAGACCGTGCTCGGATCCACCTATGCCGAGCACGCCGGGGGCAAGGGTCTGAACCAGGCGGTCGCGGCCGCGCGGGCGGGAGCCGTCACCGCGTTCGCTGCGGCGGTCGGTGATGACGACGCGGCCCGGCAGCTGTTGCAGGTCATGGGCGATGACGGCATCGACGTCACGTCGGTGGTGCGGCTGGACGGCGTGCCCACCGGGCGTGCCTTGATCGGCGTGTCGGCAGAGGCCGAGAACTTCATCATCGTGGTCGCCGGCGCGAACGGTCTCTTGGAGCCGACTCAGGTCGTCGAGGCAGCTGGTTCAGCGCGGGTCGTGCTGGCTCAACTCGAGGTGCCGATCGAGACGGTCCACGCAGCGCTCGCAGCGGGGCGTGCCGCAGGGGCAGTCACGGTGCTCAACCCGGCGCCGGCGCCTGCCGGTGGCCTGCCGGCTTCATTGCTGGAGCTGTGCGACGTCGTGATCCCGAACGAGCACGAGGTGGAGCTGCTCGGTGGGCTGGATGCGTTGTTCGAGCTGGGCGCGAAGGCGGTCGTCGTCACGTTGGGTGCACGCGGGGCGAAGCTGTGCACTCCCGACGGCGCGGTGTCGTTCGTGCGCGCTTTCACCGTCGACGCGATCGACACCACGGCTGCTGGCGATGCCTTCTGCGGCGGGTTCGCTGCTGCGATCGCGGGAGGTGCGGCGATGGTCGAGGCACTCCGGTTCGCCGCGGCCACGGCTGCTCTGGCCACGACTCGTGCCGGCGCGGTGCCGTCGCTGCCCTCGCGCGTTCAGATCGACGCCCTGCTGGCCGGCGACGAGATCACCGGCTGAGGGTGATCGCGCTCCAGCCGTCGCGCTCGAGATGCGCAACCGGATGGAGTGGCGCGAGCGCCGCCAGGACGTGGTCGTGGTGCTCGGTGAGGATGCCGCTGATGATCAGCCGGCCGTCGTCGGCGGTGACGCAGATGAGGTCGGCGGCCAGGTCGATCAACGTCGGGGCGAGGATGTTGGCGAGCACGATGTCGTAGCTGCCGTCCACCGCGGCCAGCGGCGTGGTCGAGACCTCGATCGATCTGCCGATGCCGTTCAACTCGGCGTTGTGTCGTGTGGTCGGAACGCTGGCCGGGGAGATGTCGACCGCGACGACTCGTCCCGCACCGAACAGACACGCGGCGACGGAGAGGACGCCGCTGCCGCATCCGACGTCGAGCACGGTGGCACCCGGCGTCGACACCGCTCGCATCGCGAGCATCGTCAGGATCGTGGTGGGATGATCGCCGAGACCGAACGTCGCGCCGGGTTCGATCGCGATCGCGATCGCCTCACCGATGTCGCCGGGATCGATCCATGCCGGGTGGACGACGAGATCATCGGCGATCCAGACCGGGACGGCGTGCTGGCGCCACGTCTCGCTGACCGACTCGTCGACGTACTCGAACCTCCACGGCCAGCGCAGGCCAGCGAGGGCGGCGACGATCGACGACTCGTCATCGCCGAGCGATGTCCACAACTCCACTGCGCCGGTGCCGGTGAGCCGCTCCTCGACCGCGACCACACCAAGGGACCACAGCTCGTCCGAGGCGACCTCCACGTCGAGCGGATCGACGCTGATCACGACCGCCTGCATCAGTCGATGCGGCGCATCGTGGCCTTGAACCGGCGGCCGCGGTCGACATAGGTCTGCGCTGCGAACGCGGTGTGGTCGGCCTTGGCCTTGCCCTCTTTGATCACGGCCGGCACGCCGACGGCCAGCGCGCCGGTGGGCACGATGGTTCCGTTCAGAAGTACCGAGTTCGCGGCCACGACAGAGCCCGTCTGCACGACGACCTGATGCATCACGATCGAGCCGTTGCCGACCAGTGAGTTGTCCTCGATCGTGCAGCCCTCGAGGTGGACGATGTGGCCGATCACGCACCCGTCGCCGACGATGGTGGGGTACGGCGGCGTGGTGTGCAGGACGCTGCCGTCCTGGATCGATGTGCGCTCGCCGATGCGGATCTCGCCGTCGTCGCCACGCAGCACCGCGCCGGGCCAGATCGTGCTGTCCGCACCGATCCACACCGACCCGATCACCACAGCGTCGGGATGGACGAACGCGTCGGGGTGGATGACGGGGACCTGGTCACCCAAGGCATAGATCGGCACGGGCGCAACGGTAGCGGGGTGGAGAGTCGAGAGGATCAGCAGATAGCGTGATCAGCTATGTCCCGCAGGATTGAGATCGAACTGACAAGCGCGCGCCCGGACGGCACGTGGACCTGGCGTGCCGCCGGGGCACGCGAGCCCAAAGGTGTGCTCGCGACGGCGATCCTGCCTTCCAACTCCAAGGTCGGCGACATCCTCCGTGCCGAGGTCGAGGTCGAGCTCGACGGCACCACCGTGTTGAACGTGGCGCCGATCAAGGGCAAGGCGGAAAAGTCCGGCCTGCTCGAGATCTTGCCCAGCGCGACCCCGTTCGAGGCCGTCACCCAGCAGCTCGCCCGTGGTGGTCGCAGCGATCGAGGTGAGCGTGGCGACCGTGGAGATCGGCGCGATCGCCCGCCGCGCCGGCCCGACGGCGATCGTCCCCGCAGTGATGGAGACCGTCGTCCGCCCCGCGCCGATGGCGACCGCACGGTTGCGCCCACCGGCGACCGTCGTCCGCGCCGCGACGGTGATCGTCCCGCACGCGGTCCTGCCGACGCAGCCAACCGCGACCGTCGTCCGCGACCCAACTTCACTCCCCCGCCGGAGCTGCCGCAGCGGCCGAAGCCGAAGCGGCTCAAGCCTGGTCGCGCCCATCGCATCGCCGTCCTCGCCGATCTGCCTGAGGAGCAGCGCGCGGTCGCCGAGCGAGCCCTGCAGGGTGGCATCCCCGCAGTCCGTCAGGCCGTTCAGGAGCAGAACACGCGCCTGAAGGCAGAAGGCAAGGAAGAGATCCCCGCCGCCGGCCTGATCCAGATGGCCGAGCAACTCCTGCCGAAGCTGCGCGTCGCGGAGTGGTTGGACCGCGCCGAGGCGGCCAAGGCCGACATCGCCGAGCTCGCCCTCCCCGACCTGCGTTCGGTCGTCGCGTCGAGCGAGGATCCGGTGGTCGCCCGCGACGAGACCACACGCGCCCTCGCGCTGGAGCTCAAGCAGGCGCTCGTCTCCAAGCAGGAGAGCGAGACGCTCCTCTGGCTCGACGACATCACGGCTGCGCTCGGCGTCGGCCGCGTCATCCGGGCGCTCAAGCTCTCCTCGCAGCCGCCCAAGGCGGGTGTGCCGTTCCCACAGGAGCTCGCGATCAGCTTGGCCGAGGCCGCCACGGCATCGCTCACCGCCGACGCGATGCCAGATCGCTGGGCCGCGATCCTCGAGGCCGCCGCGTTCGCGCCGGTGCGCGCTCAGATCAAGCCGACGGCAGCGCCGACGCAGAGCAGCGACGAGCTCGCCTCGACGATCAAGCGCCTCGCACCTGCCCTGCCGCACATCGCAGCGTTGTTCGGGATCGAGGTCGCCGCCGGCACGCAGATGCCCAAGCCGATGCGTCCGACCCGCCCGGGTGCGCCCGTCCGCAAGGCAGCACCTGCGAAGGCCGACGCCACGCCGAAGCCGCCGAAGCCCGAGCCGAAGAAGCCCGCTGCTCCGACGACCGACACGGCCTCGCCAGCGGAGCCGACGCCCGACGTGGAGACTCCCGTGGTCGAAGCCGAGACGCCAACGATCGAGAACGAGACTGCACCCGTGGTCGAGACGCCCGCGATCGAGACCGCACCTGAGGTCGAGACACCAGTGGTCGAGGCCGAGACCGCACCCGACGTCACGCCTGAAGCCGACGCTGCACCGGTGGTCGAGGCCGAGACGCAAGTGCTCGAGGCCGAGAACGCACCCGAGACCGCACCAGAAGCCGGCACCGCACCCGTGGTCGACGACGCTGGTTCGGTCGAGGACACCGCAGCCGCACCTGCCGAGTAGCCCAGGGAAGGGTTCGTGCGTCTGCGCGGCCCGCACCTACCATCGATGTCCATGTCCGACATCGTCCAGTACGAAGCCCAGGGACGCGTCGCGGTCATCACCCTGAACCGCCCCGATGCGCGCAACGCGATCAGCGGTGAGGTGGCACTCGCAATGGAAGCCGCACTCGATCAGCTCGAGGCGGACCCCGAGGTCTGGATCGCCGTGCTGC